>NZ_CP159808.1:689462-996693 GCF_047717795.1 Candidatus Levibacter sp. Uisw_134_01
ACAAATGGTTGCGTCAGATATTAAAGCACTTTCTAGACAGGTTTCTAAAACATTTTCAATTGTGTCTATTATTGGTATTTGACCATTCTTATCTGGGATAATTTCATTTTCAGAGAAGCTTGAAATGTCTATTAAGATACCCATCTCGGGTGTTTTTTCTAGAGGCATTACAATATTATCAATATTATTTTTAGCGATATTCCAAAAACTCTTAGGCATGAGTTCGAAAGATTCTATTCTGTCTGGAAAATGAGAGGTGAATACATTTAAAAGTTTAATTGCGTTTGAAATCTTGTCAGCTTCGACAAACAAGGTTGTTATCATTTTAGGTAATTGAAAAAGTTTTAATGTGGCTGCTGTAATTATTCCAAGTGTTCCTTCAGCCCCAATAAAAAGATTTTTTAAGTCGTAACCAGTATTATCTTTTTTTAATTCAGACAATAGGTTCATAATTTTACCATCAGGTAGTACAATTTCTAATCCAAGACATAGTTCTCTAGTATTTCCATATTTTAATACGTTAACTCCTCCGGCATTAGTTGATAGGTTGCCGCCTATCATACAAGAACCTTCAGCTCCTAAACTAAGTGGAAAAAATAAATTTTGTTCTTCAACTATTTCGTGGATCTTTGATAAAATCATGCCTGAATCTACAGTAATAGTTTGGGCTTCTTTGTTAAACGCTCGTACGTTATTCATTTTTTCTAAAGAAATTATAATTGATTTTCCAGATTGATCTGGGGTAGCTGCTCCACAAAGGCTTGTATTTCCACCTTGAGGTACAACATCAATTTTATTTTTGTGAGCAAACTTGAGTATTGAGGAAACTTCTCTAGTATTAACAGGTCTTAATACAGCAACAGCTTGTCCAACATATTGTTCTCTCCAATCTTTAACGTACTTAGCTTGTTCTTCTTTATCAAAAATTGGGGGGGTTTTTAAGTTTAATGATTTAAGAGAATTATCTAAAAAATTATTTTGCATTTGTTTCCTAATAAATGATTTATTCTTTGTAAGATGCTCTTGTTAAGCGATCATTTAGTGCAATGCCAAGACCTTTTTTGGGAATAGGCATAACTTGTATTATTTTAACTCCACAAGAGTCCAAATATCTAAGACCTGAATATAATAAATAACAAGCTTGAACTAAATTACCTTCAGGACTTAAGTTAAACACATTTTGATTTTTCTGCAATGATTTTGGATAGTTACCAAAAGTTAACCAACCACTATTACTAATGTTTATTTTTTGATTTAAGTATACCTTAGCATTAGGTGAATAATGGCTATTTAATTGTCCAGGTGAGAGTATAATTTCATTATCTTTAGCGTTTAGAACTTTCCTTTTAGTTGCATCCAAAATCATATCAGATGTAATTGAGCCATGCCTAAGAATAATTGGGTTTTCTCCTCTACAATCCACTACAGTAGATTCAATGCCAATTTCACAAGATCCATAATCTAAAATTTTTTCTAACTTCCAACCTGGACCTTTGAAATGAGGGCCAAAGTCATCTTTAGAATGTTGAGCTGAAGTTGGGCTTACGCCGCCAGACTTGTTGGCGCTAGGAGCCAAGACTGGAACAGTAACTTTCTCTAATAAATCCAAAGCAACAGGGTGTGATGGAACTCTTATGGCAATAGAGCTTTTACCTTGAGATAATGTGTCTGACAACTTTGATATTTTTGTTTGTAACACAATAGTTAGAGGTCCAGGCCAAAACTTATTAGTTAATACATGTGAGTTTTCAGTAAATTGTGCGTATTTTTCGGCTTCATTTTTACTAAATGTGTGTGCAATTAGAGGGTTATTTAAAGGTCTGTCCTTGGCTAAATAAATGCTTTTTATAGCTTTTTTATCATTTCCAATAGATCCTATTCCGTAAACAGTTTCTGTAGGGAAAACTAATAAATTTTTATTTTTTAGTACTTTAACTCCTGTTTTTAAATCATCTTCATATTTGTTTATGTCAATTTTGTTAAGACATAACAAAAGTTTAGACGGAATTCTTTGTTTTGTCTTTCCAAAGGCTAAAAAGTTTTTGTTTTTGAAATTTACTTTCCCATATTGTATTTCTAAACCAAACTCTGAAACAATATTACCACCAGCTGCTTTAAGGATACTGTGACCCGCTGCTATATCCCATTCCATTGTAGGTGACGTTCGAGGATAGAAGTCTACCTTACCCTCTGACATATAACAGAATTTTATACTGGACCCGATATGATTGTCTGATATTGGTTTTGCAACAGAAATCCAGTTATCTAATTCAGTAGATCTATGATTAAAGCTACTTAAAATTCTTAATTTATCATAATTGATTGAAGAACATTGAATTTGTTTGGCATTAGAAATAGCTTGTTTATGTTCAAGTTTCCAAGCTTTTCCTTTAAAAGAATACCAAATTATTCCTGAATGAGGTTGAGATATTAAGCCAAAAATTGGTAATCGATTTTCAATCAAAGCAAAATTGATAGTAAAATTTGGTGAAGAGTTGATATATTCTTTAGTTCCATCAATAGGGTCTATAAGCCAAAATAGCTTATTATTTTTAAAAACCTTTTGAGATTTATTTGATTCTTCTGAAATAATTTTTATGCCTGGAAAAATTTTTTGTAAACCATTGACAGCCATTTTACTTACTTCTAAATCAGCTTTAGTTACTGGCGAATTATCTGTTTTAAAATTCACAGAGTTTTTGTTAAATGTTTTAAAATGAAACATCGCGCACTTATTACACTCTTGTGTCAAGGCAATAACTTGCTTTAATTTATTTTCATTAAACATAATAAAATGTTCTTTTCTCGACTTTTACTTTATTATATAAATGCCATAAAAATAGAGCTGCTGCACCTCTATAGGGTTTCCAGGCTTTACCAATTTTTTCCATTTCATCTTGGTTTGGTCTATTATCTAACTGTTTAATTATCTTTACAGCTTCTTGAAGTGCTAAATCAGCGGATGGCCATGCGTCAATATCTTGTAATGCAAAAATTTTATAATTATTAATTGTCCATTGACCTATTCCTTTTATTTTTATTAACAAATTTGTTAGGTCTTCACCAGGCATATACTTGAATGATCCAATATCTATATCTTTATTATTAACAAGTGAAGCTAAGTTACTTAAATAATGTGATTTCTGTGATGACAAACCATAAAGTTTTAAGTTTTCTATACTTGTTTTAGCTAAATTTTGTTCATTTAACATATTATCTTTAATTAATTTATCATATATTTTTTTTGCAACAATTGTTGAAATTTGTTGGCCAATAATTATCTTTGCAAGACTTTGAAATCCTTCTTTAATTGCCCTGTTTTCAGGGGAACCAATTTGATCAAATAAATTTTCAAACCGTTTATCAATTTCCATAATTTTTTTAAATGCTAAAAGCATTTCATCATTCCATTTCAAACTCATTTTTTTTCTGCTACCCTAATTTTAGGATATTATTGCATTTAATGGCATTCGAAAAAATGAAAAAAAAAATAAATAATGAGAAATTAATGATATGGGATTTTTCATTAAGAATATTTCATTTTGGATTAATTCTTCTTGTTACGGGATCAATTTTTACAGCTAAAGCTGATCTTTTATCTATTCATGAATATTTTGGTTTATGTCTATTAGGGCTTATTTTCTTTAGAGTTATTTGGGGATTTGTTGGCACGTATTACTCTAGATTTGAAAGTTTTAACTTTTCTCTTGAAAAGGCTTTAACTCAATTTTCAAAGGATTACAAAAGTTCTTCAGTTAGGACACCCCTAGGTAGTTATTCAACATTAGTTTTTTTAATTGTTATATTAGTTTTGACAATCTCTGGTTTATTTTCAAGCGATGATATTTTGTATGATGGACCTCTAACGTTTTTAATGCCTAAATATATCAATTTTTGGACCTTAATACATAATATCTTTCATTACTTTCTTTATTTTTTGATAATTTTTCACCTAATAGCAATCTGCTATTATCAATTTATTAAAAAAAATTTGATTATACAAAGAATTATTTATGGTTATTCAAAAACTATAGATGTCGATTTAATTCTGATAAAAGATAAACCAGTGAAAGGAATACTATTTTTATTTATATGCGTATTCCTTCCTTTTTTAGTTTTTAAGCTAATTATGTAATTTTATCCTACATCTGCTTTATAACCAGCGGCCCCAATACCTGCAACAGCTGCAATCTCATCATTATCTGATGTGTCTCCAGATATACCAAGTGAACCTACTACATTATTGTTTTTATCTCTTATTAACACTCCACCAGGAACAGCTACAAGTGCTCCATCTGTTAAGGCGTTTACTGCATTTATAAAATATGCTTGCTGTTCAGCTCTGTTAAATAGGGCCCTGGAACCCATGCCCATCTGAAATGCACCATTCGCTTTTCCATGAGCTATTTGAAAACGTAAGCTACTTATTCCATCTTCCCCAGAGCAAGCCTTTATTGCACCACGATGATCCAAAAGTACTACCATGATAGGATTTATTTTTATTTCTCTTGCTTTATCAATAGCACTCTTAATGATTAAGTTTGCTTTTTCTAAAGTTATTTGTTCAATAACTAGATCAGACATATACATAACTCCAATTTAACTTTATTAATATTTACTAGATTTCTCTATTAACTTATAACTAAAAATTATGATAATAAATATTTTTGTTATCGTATTTTTAATTATTTTTATTAATGGTTGTTAAAAATGAAGCCCTTATCAGATTATATTGATTTTTTGAACTCAAATGAAAAACAATTTAATGATGACGACAATTTGGTTGTTGTTGCTTTTTATAAATTTTTCGAACTTGAAAATTTAAATGTGTTTCAAGTTTTATTGAAATCTATTTTTGATAAAACAAACATTAAAGGGACTATTTTGATAGCTAGTGAAGGTGTTAATGGAACAATATCAGGAAAAAAAAATGAAATAAGCAAAGTTCTTAAACAACTTTGGAAATTAGATGATTTATCCGATTTAAAACCTAAATACTCTTTTGCATCAAAAAACCCTTTCTTTCGTATGAAAATAAAAATAAAAAAAGAAATTGTAACATTAGGAGTTAATAATGTTTCTCCAACTAAATTAGTGGGTAATTATGTTAAACCAGAAGATTGGAATGAACTTATCTCAGACAATTCTGTTTTATTAATAGATACAAGAAATGATTATGAAGTTTCTATTGGTAGTTTCAAAAGGGCTCTTAATCCAGGTATTACAAATTTCAGAGAATTTCCTGAGTGGGTATCAAAAAATCTATTAACAAAAGGTCCTTCAATAAAAAATAAAAAAGTTGCAATGTTTTGTACAGGTGGAATTAGATGTGAGAAATCAACTTCTTATTTAAAATCTTTAGGTTTTGAAGATGTCTATCATTTAGAGGGCGGAATTCTGAAGTATTTAGAAAAAACACCAGAAAGTGAAAGTCAGTGGGATGGTAGTTGTTTTGTTTTTGACTATAGGGTTTCTGTTGAGCATAACTTAAAATTAGGTAAGTATGATATGTGTTTTGCTTGTAGAATGCCAATTAGTGAAGACGATAAAGAAAGTGAATACTTCATTCAAGGCGAAAGTTGCCATCATTGTTTCAATATTTCAAATGATAAGCAAAAAAAACGCTTTAAGGAAAGGCAGAAACAAATTGAACTTTCTAAAGTGAGGAAAATATCACATATTGGTCCAAATTTGAATGAGAAGAAAGGTTAGTCTAATATAGATAAAATTTCTTCTGGAGGTCGAGCAATTATTGTTTCTACCAACTCATTGTTTTCATATTTTGCAATTAGAGGTCTTTGCAGTAAAATTGGATTTGATATAATTATATCGACTATTTTATCCATAGATAAATTAATATTTCCTAGATCTAGGTTTTTGTAGATTATTTCATTTCTTCTCAAGATATCATTTGATGAAGTATCAATTTTATTAATTATTTCGGTAAGATTTTTTTTGTTTAATTGAACTTCTAAATATTTAATTACTTTATAATTCTCTGCTTTTGATATTAATAATTGCAGGGCTTCTCTAGATTTTGAGCATCTTGAGTTGTGATAAATATGATATAGAACTTGTTTTATAACAAACCTCCATTTCCCATTTCATTAATATCTTCATTACAAATATCTAAACCACAAAAAAGTCTCCATAAAATCCAGTCTACGCCATTTTCCTTTTGTGATCGAGCGCATCCTGGCATTCCAATAAATGGAATTGTTTTATTTGAATTATGAATTTGTCCAAGAAGCATTAGGTTTCCTGGTTCTACTGGCATACCAAGGCGAACGAGAGTTCCGTTATTAACTCTTAGAGCTTGCGGTATAATATCATTAATATCACAAATAGCAGACACGCCAAAAACTAAGATAATATTTGCACCTTCTTCAATACTGTTTTGAATTATTTTTGATAGAGATTTAACATTATGGTCACATATCTTATTAACAATTTTTTTTAAATTTAGACTAAGCAATCTTTTTTCAGTTACTAAAACAGTTTTCTTTAAAATTTTATCAGGTGTATTTTCATTTTTTGTTTGAATTAAATGAACATTCAAATTCTGAAATGGCAATATTTGAAGGCATTCAATTGATGCTTTTTCAATTTTTTGTAGAATATTTTTATTAATACCAAATGGAATTGCTTTGATTGATGCAACTATTTGGTCTTTCTTTATTAGGGAGTATGGCTTTAGAGAAGCCACTCCTATTTCATCAGTTATTGAATTTATTGAAAGAAGTTGTTGAGGGTCAAATTTTAGAAGCCCGTTTATTTTTGATAAAATATTACATCTTCCTTGAGTAGCCGTTGACAACTTCAAATTAGAGTTTTTCTTATTAATTAATTGTTTGGATATTTTATGTACTGCCAAATTTTCATCAACATCATTCTTTTCAAGTTTAGCGCAAGTTATATATTGAATTTTGTTTTCTAAAAGTAGATTTATAATTTTTTTATTTATTAGAGTTCCTTTTTTTATTTTTATCTTTAAACCATTTTCATCTAACATTAGTGAAGTAGATAAAATGCCATTTTCAGAATCTTTTGTTTTAACTTCACCAAAAAACATAATAAACTTTCATAACTGACTGATAAGTGAAAGAATATATCTCAATTTTTAAAAAAAGTTAATGTTTTTGAATTTGAAATGTAATAACTCTTGACGATTTGTTTATCAAAAGATATTAAACAGGTGTATTTATATGGGGCTGTAGCTCAATTGGGAGAGCGCCTGCTTTGCAAGCAGGAGGTCGTCGGTTCGATCCCGTCCAGCTCCACCATATAATTATTAGGTTTAGTGAATTAAATTTTGAATGAGAGTGTGTCATGGCAGTTCCAAAGAGTAAGATAACAAGATCAAGAAGAGGAATGAGGCGTTCTCATGATGCTTTAACCTCTGATACTTACGTTGAGAGTAAAGATACCGGAGAACTTCATAGACCTCATCATATTGATTTAAAGACAGGTATGTACAAGGGCAGGCAAGTTCTTAAAATAAAATCTAAAGTTTAAATAACACTTAGTTATAATTGAAATATCAAGGATTTATTCATGTCAACGGATAATGAAGACATTAAGCCAAAACGTAAAATTAATTTAAAACCAAGTATTCCAAATAAGATCAAAGTACATAAAGATCCCTTATTCAATATTGGCGATATAGTAAAACACCGTATTTATCCTTTTAGAGGCGTAATTGTTGATGTTGATGCGGAGTTTTCAAATACTGAGGAGTGGTATCAATCAATACCCGCTGAAATTAGACCTTCAAGAAAACAGCCTTATTATCATTTAATGGCAGAAAATACAGAAACTTTTTACACTGCTTATGTCTCACAGCAAAATTTAGTTGGTGACAGAGAAAATGGACCTTTAGAACATCCAGATCTAGAAGAAATTTTTAATGGTATAGATGAAGGTAAATATCTTCTTAAAAAAGAAGTAAGAAATTAAAATTTTTTTTTTGACCTTTAATTAGTACTTAATATGTACTATATAAAACTTATGAGTTTACTATGTTCAAATTAAATAAAATGACTGACTATGCAGTAGTCTGTTTAGGTATGTTATCGAGAAACCCAGGATCTTCTATGTCAGCTAGAGAATTATCAGAGGCGACTGGTTTAACATTGTATACTGTTCAAAAACTTTTAAAACTACTTGTAGTTAAAAGTAATCTAATTACGGCACAAAGAGGTGCATGTGGAGGTTATATATTAAACAAACAATCTTCTAAGATATCTGTAATTGAAATAATTGAGGCACTTGATGGACCAATTAGTTTAACGGCCTGTGTGGAAAGTTCAGAAGATATGTGTGAAGCTAGTAATATTTGTTTTTTAGGTGGAAAGTGGAATAAGGTTAATGCAATTATTAGAAAATCACTTAATGACATATCACTAGATGATCTCCTTAATTATGATGATACTTTTCCCATTAATAATAAAAAAGTTACTAAATTACGTGCAATTAATTAAAAGGAAATTAGATGGTTGCTACACAAGAAACAATTAACAAAGTAAATGAGGTTGGCAGTGCTTATAAGTATGGTTTTGTTACTGATTTAGAATCTGAAAAAGCTCCTCTAGGCCTTAATGAAGATATTGTCAAATTTATATCTAGTAAGAAAAATGAACCCAAATGGTTATTAGATTGGAGGCTTAAGGCATATAAGAAGTGGCTTACAATGAAAGAACCTGATTGGGCAATGGTTGATTTCCCAAAAATTAACTTTCAAGATATCTATTATTATTCTGCTCCAAAAGCTAAACCAAAATTAAACAGTCTTGACGAAGTTGACCCTGAATTACTTAAAACATATGAAAAATTAGGTATTCCAATCAAAGAACAAGAAATGTTAGCTGGAGTAGCCGTTGATTACGTTTTTGATTCTGTTTCTGTAGCAACTACATTTCGAGATAAACTTGCAAAAGAGGGAATTATTTTCTGCCCAATATCAGAAGCAGTTCAAAATCATCCTGATTTAGTTAAAAAATACATTGGTTCTGTTATCCCAATGAACGATAATTATTACGCTGCTTTAAATTCTGCTGTTTTTACAGATGGTTCATTTGTGTATGTACCTAAAGGCGTAAAGTGTCCAATGGAGCTTTCTACATATTTTAGAATAAATGAACAAAATTCCGGTCAATTTGAGAGAACCTTAATAATAGTTGAAGATAACTCTTATGTGTCATATTTAGAGGGATGTACTGCTCCACAAAGAGATGAAAATCAATTGCATGCTGCAGTTGTAGAGCTTGTGGCTATGGATGATGCTGAAATAAAGTACTCTACGGTTCAAAATTGGTATCCAGGCGATAAAGATGGTAAAGGAGGAATTTATAACTTTGTTACTAAGAGGGGCAATTGTCTTGGCAATCGTTCAAAAATTTCTTGGACACAAGTTGAAACTGGTTCAGCTATTACATGGAAATACCCATCGTGTGTCTTAAGAGGAGATAATTCCGTTGGAGAATTTTATTCAGTAGCCGTAGCAAATAATTCCCAACAAGCTGATACGGGCACAAAGATGATACATATTGGTAAAAATACTAAATCTACCATTATTTCTAAAGGTATATCTGCTGGTAAAGCACAAAATACTTACAGAGGACAAGTTCAAATTCAAAAAAATGCTAAAGGCTCTAGAAACTTTACTCAATGTGACTCATTGTTGATTGGTGATAAATGTGGTGCTCATACAGTTCCCTACATAAATCAGCATACTCCATCTGCTAGAGTAGAGCATGAAGCCACAACTTCAAAAATTTCTGAAGATCAATTATTTTATTGTCTTCAAAGAGGTTTAGATACAGAGCAAGCTACTTCGCTAATAGTAAATGGTTTTTGTAAAGAGGTAATGAAAGAGTTGCCCATGGAATTCGCAGTAGAGGCTCAAAAACTTATTGGTATTAGTTTAGAAGGCTCTGTTGGTTAAAATAAAAAACATAAACAAAATGGAAAAATAATGTCTTTACTTGAAATAAAAAATGCTTGCTTAAAATTAGATAATAAAAATATTCTTAATGGTGTTTCTCTATCTATAAACTCTGGAGAAGTTCATGCAATTATGGGGCCTAATGGATCAGGGAAAAGTACCTTATCTTATATGTTATCAGGAAGAGATGGATATGAATTAGAATCGGGTGAGATATTATTAGATGGACAATCATTGTCAGACATGTCTGCTGATGAAAGAGCAAGATCTGGTTTGTTTTTAGCATTTCAATATCCTGTTGAACTTCCAGGAGTTGGTGCAATGAGTTTTTTAAGAGAAGCTGTCAATTCTAGAAGAAAGTTTATAGGGCAAGAGGAGTTTGACCACTTAGCTTTTGTAAAGGAAGCAAGAAAAGAAGCATCAAAAATGTTTGTTAAAGATGAAATGCTAAAAAGAGCAGTAAATGTTGGCTTTTCTGGTGGCGAAAAAAAGAAATTTGAAATTTTACAAATGGCTATGCTTAAACCTAAAGTTTCTATTTTAGACGAAACTGATTCTGGATTAGATGTTGATGCTCTAAAAATCGTTTCTGATGGAGTAAACGCCCAAAGGAGTGATGATAATGCTATAGTAGTTATTACGCATTATCAAAGATTATTAGATTATATAGTGCCAGATTTTGTTCATATTTTATCTGAAGGAGTAATCATTAAATCAGGTGGACCAGAATTAGCTCTTGAAGTTGAAAAAAATGGTTATGCAGGGATGATAAATGCTGCATAATATAAAAGATAATTATATCACCTCTGTAAATAATTATATTCAGAATTTTGATGATAATAGCTTTAGAAAGTTAGCTGGAAAAGACTTTAAAAGTTGGCCTGATCCATTAGAAGAAACCTGGAGGTTGAGTAGATTAGGTTCGCTATCTAGAAAAAAAATAGAACCAATTTCACTAGATGCTCAAGAACCTATTATGTCTAAGCTTAATGTTGTTGGGTCAAATACTATAAAGTTTATAAATGGTGCATTTAGAAAGGATATGTCTTCAAATTTACCAAAAGGTGTTTCTTTAAGTGAACTAAATGAATCTGAGAGCTTAACTTTCTTATCGAAAATTAAAAATAGTAACTTAAAAAACCATCCTTCAGCTAACGCTTCTTTATCATGCACTCCTTCAATTGTTAAATTAAGTGTAGATAAAAATGCTAAAATTGAAGAATTACTTGAGATTCATTTTGAAGGTGGTGTTGAAAGTTCATCTGTTCATCCAGTTTTGTTTGTAGAATTAAATGAAAATAGTAGTTTATCTATAATTGAACGTTTTAATCATATAGGTTCTTTAATAATGCCTTTACAATTAATAGAGATAAAGGATTATGCGTCTTTGAATTCTATTAAAGTTTTTGATGATAGTCACGAATCTTACAATTTAGCAGCACATTGTATTATTATGTCTCATAAATCTCTTTTAAACTCTTTTTCACTTATTAAAGGTAGTCAGTTCACACGTTCGGAAACTCATGCTTATTTAAATGGCACAAATGCAAAATTAAATCTTAATGGTGTTTATATATCAGGCAACAAACAACATCATGATCTAACAACTGCAATATATCACAATGTTGAAGAATGCATTTCTAAACAGATAGTCAGAGGTGTCTTAGGTGGAGAATCAACTGGGGTTTTCCAAGGTAAAGTAAAAGTTGCTCCAAATGCCCAAAAAACAGATGGTCAACAAATGAGTAAGGCTATTTTAATTTCTGACAAGGCTAGCGCAAATGCAAAACCGGAACTTGAAATTTATGCTGATGATGTTGTTTGTGCTCATGGTACTACTGTTGGAGAGTTAGATGATGATCAACTTTTTTATTTAAATAGCAGAGGTATTACCAAGGATAAAGCTAGGTTAATCCTTATTAAAGCTTTTCTATTAGATATTATAAGTGAATCTGTTGAAGAAACATTACATGATTTTATTTTTAATGAAGCTCAATCTGCTTTGTCATCAATCTTAAAAGATAAAATAGAAGAATTTGTATAAAATGCAATATGATTTAGAAAAAATAAAAGCACAATTTCCAGTTTTAAATAGAAAAATTTGGGATAAGCCTCTTATTTATTTAGATTCTGCAGCATCTATGCAAAAACCTCAAAAGGTATTAGACGCTATAAATAATAACTATTCTTTTAGTTATTCAAATGTACATAGAGGTCTTCATAAATTATCAGAAGAGGCAACTTCAAATTATGAAGGAGCAAGATTAAAAATATCAAAGTTTATTAATTGTAGTGAAAAAGAAATAGTTTTTACGTCTGGTGCAACAGCTGCAATTAATTTGGTAGCCTATAGTTGGGGATTAAAAAATATTTCTGCTGGAGATGAAATAATTATTACAATTGCTGAACACCACGCCAATATTGTACCATGGCAACTTATCGCTCAGCAAAAAGGGGCTAAAATCATTGCTGCTCAAGTTAATCCCGAAGAAGATTTTGATGCAGAAATTATCAAAAAATTAGTAACAGATAAGACAAAAATTATTGCCTTTCCTCATGTTTCAAATGTCCTAGGAACTGTTTTTCCTGTTAAAGAATTATGTAAAATAGCTAAAGAATGTGGAGCCATTAGTGTGGTTGATGGATGCCAGGGTATCATTCATGGAACAGTTGATGTTAAAAAATTAGGTTGTGATTTTTATTGTTTCTCAGGTCATAAATTATATGGACCAACTGGCATTGGAGTTTTGTATGGAAAGTATGAAATATTAGAAGAAATGCCACCTTTTCTAGGTGGTGGAGATATGATTGATATTGTTAAAATAAATCAATCAACCTATGCAGATCCTCCACTTAGATTCGAAGCGGGAACACCACCTATAGTTGAAGCAATTGCACTTGGTGAAGCTATAGATTGGGTGGTTGAGACTGATATTGATAGAATAGGAAAGCACGAAAAAAATGTAATTTCATATGGAATGTCCATTTTAACTTCTATTCAGGGTGTAAATATATTTGGAACAGCGCCAAATAAAACAGGCGTGATATCTTTTACTATGGACTGTGCTCATTCACATGACATAGCAACTATTATTGATAGAGAAGGAGTAGCTGTTAGAGCAGGTCATCATTGTGCCCAGCCTCTAATGGATGCTTTCAACTTAGTTTCTACCACAAGGGCTTCAGTAGGTGCCTATTCATCAAATCAAGATTTTGATAAATTGGGGGAAGCACTTACTAAAGTTAAAAAGATATTTGGTGTCTAATATGAATGAAACTGAAAAACTTCCACTTTCTGCCTTTATGCCGCATCATCCTTCTAGCAATCCACATGCCCCTTTTACAGCAACGGCAGGTAAAAAAAACAAAGATTTTAAAAAGAAAATTGAATTATTTCAGGTTATTAATGCACTAGAAACAATTTTTGACCCTGAAATACCTGTAAATATATATGATCTAGGATTAATTTATGATATTAAATTACTAGCAGCTAATGATATCAATATAAAAATGTCACTTACGGCGCCTGGATGTCCAGTTGCTGGTGAAATGCCTGGGCAAGTAGCTGATACAATTGCAAAAATTCCTGATGTTGGCTTGATTAATGTCGAACTTGTTTGGGAACCTGCTTGGACTAAAGACAGGATGAGTGAAGATGCCAAAATGGCACTTGAAATCTATTGATATAATAGGAGTATTTAATAATGAATGAAATTAAGCCATTATTAACCTTAACAGATGCAGCAGCGAATAGAGTTAAAAATCTTATGAATGATGCTAATTCAGAAGTGATAGGCCTTAGAATCGGTATTAAGACTGCGGGATGTTCTGGAATGAAATACAATGTTGAATATGCAACAGAAATAAAACCTTTTGAAGAAAAAATTGTATCTAAAGATATTGTAATTTGCATTGATCCTGCTGCAATTATGTTCTTAATTGGATCTGAAATGGATTATAAAGAAGAGAAATTTAGTTCAGGTTTCGATTTTTCTAATCCAAACGAAATTGCTAGATGTGGTTGTGGTGAAAGTTTTACTGTAGCTGAATAACTCAAATAAATAATTATGGATTTCATTAAATGAAAAATGCCGAAGCGTTTTCTTCGAACGATAAAATATTAACTCCATTAAAAACTCTTCAAGAGCTTATTAGATTTGTTATTCCTAGAGGTAATAAGGAAATGCCTATAAGAATTATTCTAGCCTTGATTTTCTTATCTTTAGCAACTTTAGTAAGTGTTTATACTCCTTTTTTATATGGAAAAGCCGTAGATTTAGTTGCTGAAGGAAAATTAGTAGACTTAAACTTATTATGGTTAGTTATTGGATCTTATGCATTAGCTAGGTTAGGCCAGGTTTTTTTTGATGAAGCTAAAGAATTTGTTTTCGCAAGGGTCGCGCAAAGAGCTGTCAGAGGAGCTGCTTTAAAAGCGTTTAAACATATGCATAGTTTGTCTTTAACTTTTCATTTAAATAGACAAACTGGAGGATTAACTAGAGCAATTGATAGAGGAGCAAAAGGAATAGAGTTCCTATTAAGGTTTACAGCGTTTGAAATAGTTCCTGTCATAGTTGAATTATTTACTGTTGGAATTGTTTTATGGGTTACATTTGGTTTTGTTTATGCAGCAGTTACTGTCTCAACAGTTCTAGTTTACATTGTTTATACAATTAAAGTTACAGAATGGAGAATTGCAATTAGACGCAAAATGAATATTGCTGATGAAAATGCATCTACAAAAGCAATAGATAGTCTCCTTAATTATGAAACAGTCAAATATTTTAATGCAGAAATAGTGGAAGCTGAAAGATTTGATGCTGCTATGAAATTATATGAAGATTCAGCTGTTAAAGCTAGAGCATCATTATCAATAGTAAATATCGGTCAAGGAGGTATTATAGCACTAGGACTTTTCATAATTATGGGTATGGCAGGTGAAGATATAGCAAGTGAAAAGATGTCGATTGGAGACTTTGTTGTTGTAAATACTTTTCTGTTACAATTGTACTTACCTCTAAACTTCTTAGGTTTTGTATATAGAGAAATTAGACAGTCTTTGTTAGATATGGGAAGAATGTTTGCCTTAGTTGATGAAAAACCAGATATAATAGATAAACAAAAAGCCTACGATTTAAATGTTCATAGTGGAAAAATTGAATTTAAAAATATCAGTTTTTCGTATGGTAATAGGAAAATATTAAAAGACTTAAGTTTTGTTGTAAACCCAGGTCATAAAATTGCAATAGTAGGACCTACAGGAGCAGGAAAATCTACGATATCAAAGCTGATATTTAGATTTTATGATCCATCTTCAGGAAATATATATATAGATGATCAGTGTTTAAGAGATGTAACTCAAAGTTCTTTAAGATCAAATATAGGCGTTGTTCCTCAAGATACTGTGATGTTCAATGACACACTCAAATATAATATATCTTACTCTAAACCAGGTTCTACAATGATTGAAATTGAAAATGTAGCTAAGTTATCATCTATTGATAAATTTATAGCTGATTTAGAATTAGGATATGAAACTGTTGTTGGTGAAAGAGGACTGAAATTATCTGGAGGTGAAAAACAAAGAGTGGCAATAGCAAGAGCTCTTCTTAAAAACCCTAAAATATTTATCTTTGATGAAGCCACTTCAGCTTTAGATACTAAAACAGAAAAATTAATCGAAAAATCACTAAAAAAATTGTCAAATAAAAATACTACCTTAGTAATTGCTCATAGGCTTTCAACGGTGATTGATGCTAACAAAATTATAGTTTTAGAAAATGGAAAGATTGCAGAACAAGGAACACATAAAGAGCTTTTACAAAAGAATGGTCTATACGCAGAAATGTGGATGAGACAGCAAGAGAAATCAGATTAGTTTAACCTATTGAAAATTGCTCTTTTAAATACTTATCTTCCATACTGTTAGTTTTGTCGTAAAGAATTCTCAAATCAATGTCATTTCTTTGGGAGATCAACACTTTTTCTATATTTTTAACTTCTTTAGAATCAGCACTAGCACTAACTGGCCTTAATTTGGGGTTAATAATATTAAACTCTACATTAGAGCCATTTTTAATTAAAGCACCTCTCCATCTTCTTGGTCTGAAAGGGCTAATTGGTGTCAAAGCCAAAATTTCTGACCCAATAGGTAGAATTGGACCATGAGCTGATAAATTATAGGCGGTTGAGCCAACAGGAGTCGCTAACATTACTCCATCGCATGTAAGTTCATTTAGTCTTTCAGTGCCATCTATTTTAATTGAAATTTTAGCGCTTTGATGAGTCCTTCTAAAGATTGATACTTCATTTATTGCTAGTTCAATAAATTTGTTATTCTTTGAGTCTATTGCGATCATTTCTAAAGGATGAACGATTATCTCGTTAGAATCCTTTAATCTTTTAATAAGATTTAATTCATGAAAATCATTCATTAAAAAGCCAATATTACCTCTGTTCAAACCAAAAACTGGTATATTAAAGTTTATACTTTCTCTCATTGCAGACAGCATAGCTCCATCCCCACCAACTGCTACTATAACTTCAGCTTTAGCTAGTTCAGCTTGACCATATAGACGAATCAGTTCTGTTGATGCTAATTTTGCTTTTTTGTTTATAGCTATACTAAAATGAATTTTCACAGAATTAACCCTTTTTGTGGTATTTTAATCAATTACAAGTTAAAACATTTTGACAATAAATGGTGATTTAAATGAAAGCAATAGAAACAGCACTAATATTAACACAAGCTTATAAATTAGCTATAGAAAGATTTGAAAAAATGTTAGGGCAAGAGTTTGTTTCTGCTGTCACCGTTATGAATGAAACGTCGGAACATATCATTGTTTGTGGTATGGGAAAGTCAGGTCTTGTTGGAAGAAAAATATCTGCAACTTTAGCTTCTACTGGTACACCAAGTATTTTTCTTCATCCTGCTGAAGCAATTCATGGTGATTTAGGTAAAGTTCAAAAAAATTCTGTTGTGTTATTAATTTCTTATTCTGGGGAAACAGGTGAAATTTTAGCTCTTATACCTGCTTTGAAAAGATTAAACGTTACTATTATTGCTCTGACTGGTGTAATACAATCTACTTTAGCCTCAAATGCTGATATAATTTTAGATATGTCGGTAGACAGAGAGGCATGTCCCTTAAATTTAGCGCCTACAACATCTACAATGATAACAATGGTATTAGGAGATGCTTTAGCTGTAGGGTTAATGGAGCGTAAAAATTTTAAACAAGAAGATTTTGCATTAACTCATCCAGGAGGAGCCTTAGGAAGAAGACTTCTTTCAAACGTGAAGGATGAAATGAAACAAGTCAACTTACCGTTTGTTAATAAAGAATCTAATGTTCAAGATGTTTTAATTAAAATGACAGAAGGTCGTTTAGGTCTAGCCTTGGTCGGTTCTAAAGAGAAATTGTATGGAGTTATCACAGATGGAGATATAAGAAGGGCCTTAATAGACAATAGTAATTTTTCTAATCTTAAAGCAAATGATCTAATGAATAAAAATCCTTTGACAGCAATAGAATCGGATAATTTACAATTAGCAGAAACAAGAATGAGAGAAGCAAAAGTTCAATGCTTAGTTGTAAAAAATAAAATTGATGAGGTTGTAGGAGTTATTCAAATATTTGAATAATTAATTATTTTTGATGGATATATCTCTTTTTGACTATGAAATAGATTCTAGTTTGATTGCACAAAAACCTTGTTTTCCTAGAGATGAATCACGTTTGTTATCATGTTTAAATAACGATTTTCAAGACCTTAAATTTAAAGATTTACCAATGCTTTTAAATTCTGACGATGTTTTGGTAATAAATAATACTGAAGTAATACCATCTCGCTTATTTGGAAAAAGAGATCAAGTAAACATTGAAGTCACCCTCCATTTAAATATAGATAAAAACCGTTGGAGAGCTTTTCTAAAACCTGGTAGAAAATGCCAAGTTAATGATGAGTTAATTTTTCAGAATAATTTAAAGGCAAATATAATTGAAAAGTTTGAGGCGGGTGATGTTCTTTTAGACTTTAATTGCCACAAAGAAAATTTGTTAGTTGAAATAAAAAATCAAGGAGAAATGCCGCTACCCCCTTACATAAAAAGGCATGAGAAATCAATTGAGGATATAAAAGATTATCAAACTATTTTTGCAGCTCATCAAGGGGCTGTGGCCGCTCCAACTGCAGGACTTCACTTCACAGATAATGTAATCAAGAATTTAGAAAATAAAGGAGTTCAATTTGCACCTATTACGCTGCACGTAGGAGCTGGAACTTTCTTACCAGTTAAATCTGATAATATATTAGAACATAAAATGCATGAAGAGTGGTGTTCACTAAGCCAGAAGAGTTCTGACATATTAAATAATGCAATACAAAATAACAAACGGATTATCTCTGTGGGCACTACTTGTTTAAGAGTTTTAGAAACAATTGCAAAAAAAAATAAAGGAAAAATAATTCCTTGGTCAGGTTTTACAGATCTTTTTATAACTCCTGGGTTTAAATTTAATATAGTTGATATTTTAATAACAAACTTTCATTTGCCTAAATCAACTTTATTAATGCTAATATCTGCTTTTCATGGACGTAAAAGAGTGTTTAAAAGTTATGAATATGCAATAAGACAGAAATATAGATTCTTTTCATATGGAGATAGTTGTATTTTTTCGAAGGAAAATCAAAAATATGACAAATAACTTTAACTTTCAATTAATTTCGCAAGATAAAAACGCACGTTTAGGTAAGTTGACCACAGCCCACGGAATTGTTGACACCCCTATTTTTATGCCGGTTGGAACAGCTGCCACTGTAAAGGCGATGCATTTAAAAGATGTAGAAGAAGCAGGCGCCCAAATTATTTTAGCTAATACTTACCATTTAATGTTAAGGCCAGGTGAAAAAAATATAAAGGAAATGGGGGGTGTTAGGAAATTTATGGGATGGAATAAACCTCTTCTAACTGATTCAGGTGGTTTTCAAATCATGAGCTTAGGAAAGTTAAGAAAAGTAGAAAACGAAGGAGTAACCTTTAAATCACATTTAGATGGAACAAAGTATTTTCTCTCACCTAAAATTAGCACTGATATTCAAAATGCACTTGATGCAACTATTTCAATGCAGTTAGATGAATGCATTCCTTTTCCAGCCTCATACGAAGAATCTGAACGTGCAATGAAATTATCTTTGGAATGGGCTCTTAAAAGTAGAGATGCTTTTGAAGAAAGAAAAGGTTATGGACAATTTGGAATTGTTCAAGGATCAACATACTCAGATTTAAGAGAATTATCCTCAAAAAAATTAGTTGAAATTGGTTTTGATGGATATGCAATTGGAGGGTTAGCTGTTGGAGAAGGTCAAGAACTAATGTTTAAGACATTAGATTTTACAACTAAAAATATGCCTTTAGATAAACCTAGATATTTGATGGGTGTAGGAAAGCCAGATGATTTGATAGGAGCAGTTAAAAGGGGTGTTGATATGTTTGATTGTGTTTTGCCAACTAGATCGGGTAGAACGGGTCAAGCTTTTACTTCAAGAGGAACAGTAAATATAAAAAACGCTAGGCATATTTTGGATAAAAGACCATTAGATAATAATTGTGATTGTCATACGTGTAAAAACTTTTCAAGAGCTTACTTACATCATCTTTTTAAAGCTCAAGAGATTTTAGGTTTGATGTTGTTAAGTTGGCATAATATTCATTTTTACATAACGTTGATGAAAAATATAAGAAATTCTATAAAGCTCAGAGAATTTAATAAATTTGAAAAAATATTTTTAGAAAAATATTACTCCGGCGATATTAAATGAAGAACAATAATGAAAATATATTAATTAAAAAATTAGCTAAAGAGTTTGAGTTTGACGTCTGCAGAGTAACAGATCCTAAATTAAAACTGACAACAGAGCTTAGATTAAAAGAGTTTTTAGATCTAGGGTTTCATGGAGAAATGAAATGGATGGAAGAAACTTATGAAAGAAGAAAATCTCCAATAAATCTTTGGTCAGAAGCTAAGTCAGCCATTGTTTTAGGTTTAAATTATGGACCTGGTGCTGATCCTTTAAAAAAAAATAATAATAAATCATTAGGAAACATTTCTGTCTATGCTCAGGGAAAAGACTATCATGATGTAATAAAAGGAAGATTAAAGTCATTTTCAAGCAAATTAATTGCCAGACTAGATAAAAAAAATAAAATAAATGTTAAGGTTTTTGTTGATACGGCTCCTTTAATGGAAAAACCCTTAGCTGAGAAATCAGGTATCGGATGGCAAGGCAAACATACTAATTTAGTGTCAAGAGAATTTGGTTCCTGGTTGTTTTTAGGCGTTATTTTAGTAAATAAAGTTTTTCAATATGACAATCCAGAGGCTAATCATTGTGGATCTTGTAATCAATGTATCAAAATATGCCCTACTAATGCGTTTGACGCGCCCTATAAATTAAATGCAACTAAATGTATTTCATACTTAACTATTGAAAATAAAAATATTATTCCAAAGGAGTTCAGGAAAGATATTGGTAATAAAATATTTGGGTGTGACGATTGTTTAGCGATTTGTCCTTGGAACAAATATGCAAAATTATCCAATGAGACTAAATTCAATCATGAAATGTATAACTTTGATCTCCATGACTTATTAAAACTTTGCGATAAAACCTTTAGAGTAAAATTTAAAGGTTCTCCAATAAAGAGAATAGGAAGAGATAGATTTTTAAGAAATTGTTGTATATCTGCAGGAAATAGTAATAATAAAAATTTATTACCAGATATTATTAAATTATTAATGGATGATAAATCTTTCATAGTAAGGGGGGCTGCAGTTTGGGCTTTTCAACAATTATCAGATAAAGAACTATATAAACACATAAAAGTAAAACACTTAAACATAGAAAAAGATACTTCAGTCATACAAGAGTGGACATAATGATTTTATAAAGCGTTGTTTTCTGTTTCACCAGTTCGTATTCTTGTAGCACTATGTAGATCTAAAACAAATATCTTACCATCCCCAATCTGGCCAGTTGAAGCACTTTGCAACAAAGCTTCATGAACCGCGTTTTCCATTTCATCTGGAACAGCAATTTCTATTTTTAGCTTAGGAACAAATGAAACGCTATACTCGGCACCTCTATATATTTCTGTTTGCCCTCGTTGTCGCCCAAAGCCACGAACTTCTGAAGCGGTTAAGCCCTCAACACCAATTTCAGTTAATGCGTTTCTTACATCGTCAAGTTTAAAGGGCTTTATTATAGCAATGAAATATTTCATTTTAATTATCCTTAATCTGAATGATATCCTTTTTCACCATGGGAGCGCAAGTCTAAACCCTCTATTTCTTCTTGTTCATCAACTCTAAGAGGAACTATTAAAGATGTTACTTTTAGAATTAGATATGTAAAAATAGATGTCCAAATAACTGTCAAAACTACAGCTTTGATTTGAACTACAAATTGAGACATAGCTGTTTGACCTTCTGGAAGACCTAAACCTGAAAAAGTTGATGTGGCAAGAAATGCGACTAATAATGTACCTAATATACCTCCTACACCATGCACAGCAAAAACGTCTAAGCTATCGTCAATTAAAAGTTTACCTCTTATGTAGTCAACGGCTAGATAACATAGCAATCCCCCACTAAAACCTAAAACTAAACCACCTGGTATTCCAATATAACCAGATGCGGGTGTAACTGTAGCTAAACCTGCTACCATCCCAGTAACTACACCAATTAAAGATGGTTTTCCAAACCTTTTCCATTCAATAAACATCCAAACTAGAGCTGCCATTGATGCAGAAATATGGGTTACTAACATAGCCATCCCAGCACCACCATTAGCTCCCAAAGCAGATCCTGCGTTAAAACCGAACCAACCCACCCAAAGCATAGCAGCGCCAATCATAGTAAGAATAGGGCTATGAGGAGGAGTTATAGATTTAGGGAAACCTCTTCTTTTACCAAGAGTTAAAGCTGTAATTAATGCGGCAGTTCCAGCGGTTGCATGTACAACAATTCCTCCAGCAAAGTCCATTGTACCCCATGAGGATAATATTCCACCTCCCCAAACCCAATGTGTTACTGGAACATATACAATTAACATCCACAGGCTTATAAATATTAGCATGGCTGAAAATTTTATCCTTTCAACGAAAGCTCCTATAATCAAAGCTGGAGTGATAATAGCAAAAGTCATTTGAAATGTTGCAAAAAGACTTTCTGGTATAGTGCCTGAAATACTTTCTAAGTCGATTGATTTCATAAAAATATTGCTTAAATCCCCAATCCATGCATTGCCTGAAGAAAATGCTAAGCTATAACCTAATGTAACCCAAATAATAGATACTACACAAGCTACCGCAAAGTGTTGCATTAAAACTGATACAACGTTTTTAGAATTTACAAGACCAGCATAAAATAAAGCTAAACCTGGGAGTGTCATGAATAAAACAAGAGCAGTGGAAGTTAAAATCCATGCAGTGTCACCATTATTTACATCAGCAAACGCTGGAAAAGAAGTAAAGCTTAAAAAGACAATTAGATACAGCTTTCTAAATAGCGCTAAAACATATAACTTAAAATTTATATTCATAAATACCCCCTAAAAGACAATTAACTTTTAAATTACTTTGAAAAAAAATCCAAAATAATGCATATTTATTGAGTTTATTTAATCATATATGCCTAATTTTTAATCATAAAAATAAATCATAGGTAAGTTATATATTAAATTAGAGTTACTAGAATTGTATGAAAGAATATCAAAAAATATGAACTAATTTATTGAAAAGGATTAAATTGTCTAACTTAGTATTAAAACAGCTTGCACCTAAAGGATATCTTAGGGCAGCTATAAATTTAAGTAATTTTTTATTAGTTACAGGTCAAGATGGATATGGTAACCCTCAAGGGGTTTCTCCAGACATGGCTAAAGCTTTAGCAAATAAATTAGGAGTTGAACTTAAATTAATTTCATTTAACAGGCCAGGGGAATTAGCTGATGCAGTTTCAGAAGATGTTTGGGATATAGGAAATATTGCAAATGAAGCTGAAAGAGCTAAATCAATTTCATTCAGCTTACCTTATACGTTAATTGAATCAACTTATTTGGTTAGAGAAAGTCTTAATATTAAAAACATTAAAAATATAGATCAGGAAGGCATCAGAATAGCTGTGGCTGAAAGAAGTGCTTATGATCTTTGGTTAACTGAGAATATTAAAAAGGCTAAATTGATAAGAGCAAAATCAATAGATGAATCTTTTTTAATTTTTGAAGAGAATAAATATGAAGTTCTAGCTGGATTAAGGCCTAAATTAGTTGATGATTTAAAAAAAACAGAAGATTGTAAGATTTTGCCTGAGGCATTTACTTTTATTAACCAATGTATTGGAAGTAAACCTGGAAATATTGAAGCTGAAAATTTTATAAATAACTTTATAAAAAACAATGTTGAAAATGGATTTGTAAAAAAACTTTTATTAAAATACAATGTTTTAGGAAAGTTATCCGTCCCTTATAATTAGACCTTTGATCAATTAGAAAAGTTATGAAAAATATTACTCCCATTTTGGCAGTTTTTTCTACAGTATTTTTTTGGGGTTCTTCTTTTCCGGTTATGTCATATTTGTTAGAAACAGCTAGCCCTTTAGTATTAGGCGCTGGTAGATTTTCTTTAGCTGCATTAATATCATTAATATGGTGTTTGTATAGTCATAAAAAAAAAATAACATTAAAACATGCCATTCGTTTTTTAATAGCAGGTTTTATAGGAATATTTTTGTACAATGTGTTTTTAAATTATGGTCAACAAAGTGTTTCTGCTGGTGCTAGTAGTTTTATTGTTAATTGTAATCCATTATTTACAGCTTTAATTGGCTTTTTTATATTAAAACAAAAAGTAACAATAATCCATTGGTTAGGTATTACTTTTTGTTTGTTAGGAGTGAGTATAATTTCGATTGATCAAGAGGGTGGATTAGAATTAGGTAGTGGAGCTACTTTAATTTTATTTGCAGCTACATTAACAGCAACTTATTTCCATATTTTAAAACCTTTGGTATTAATTTATGGCGCAATAACATCTGCAGCTTATACTATCTTATTAGGAACAATCCCTATGCTTTTTTGGTTTCCAGAAATGTTTGGATTTGTAATTAATTCAACTAATGAAGTAAGAATAGCTTTTCTTTGGTTGGCATTATTTCCTACAACAATCGGTTATTTAACTTGGACGTATACAGTTGGACATTATGGAGCGAATAAAGCATCATTATTTCTTTATTTAATTCCTCCAATATCAATACTGCTAGATTTTATTTGGTATAATAATATACCATCTCTATATACTATATTAGGTGGTTTAATAATAATTTTAAGTGTTTCGTTAACTTTATTTCTACAAAATAAGAAGATGAAATATAATGTTTGATTTTTTTAAATAAATATCTGTTTAATTTTTTATGGAGCGGGTAGCGAGAATCGAACTCGCGTCATTAGCTTGGAAGGCTAAGGTCTTACCACTACACAATACCCGCTTAATAAGAAACTTCTTATAATCCTTAAATATTAAATTGTAAATAACTTTTACTTTTTTGTAGGGTTAAACTTCTTATTCAACCCAGCCTAAAAGGTTTGTTTTTATAATTTGATTTAATAGCTTTATTGAGTGTTTATTATCATTTAGGCAAGGTATGTATTCAAAATTTTGCCCTCCATTTTCAATAAACAATTCCCTAGCTTCTACATTTAATTCTTCAAGTGTCTCTAGACAATCAGATATAAATCCTGGTGCTACAACAGCTATATTTTTTATTCCATTTTTGGCAAGATCTATAATAGTTTTATCTGTATAAGGTTGTAACCAAGGTTCAGGACCAAATCTAGATTGAAAAGTTACTAAAATTTCATCTTCAGGCCATTTAAGTTCTTCCCTTAATAATCTAGCTGTTTTGATGCAGTGACAATGATATGGATCACCGGCCATAAAATACCTTTTCGGTATTCCATGAAATGATATAAGTAACATGTCAGGCTTGATTTTGTTTTTGAGATTATCTTTAATTGTATTTGCAAGTGCTTTAATATAATTGCTATCATCAAACCATGGCGGAATAGTCCTTATATCTGGTTGCCATCGTTGCACTAATAACCACTTAAAAACTTCATCTTTCACAGTTGCGGATGTACTTGCTGCATATTGAGGATATAAAGGCATCAGAACGATTTTAGTACATCCATTTTCTTTCATTTTATAAAGAGTTTTGTCAATTTCAGGTTTCCCATATCTCATGGCATGTTCAATTATAATTTGTTTATCTTGTTTAAAAAGTTCCTGTAATTTTTTAGTTTGGTTAATAGTATGTTTTCTTAGAGGTGAACCGTAATTATCCTTGTCCCATATTTTTTGATATGCTTTTCCAGATTTTGAAGGCCTAAAAGTAAGTATTGGTCCGTTTAATATTAACCACCAAAGTGGTTTAAAGATGTCTACAACTCTTCTATCCATTAAGAATTGTTTTAAATACTTCCTCATGGACCAGTAATCAGTTCCATCAGGAGTGCCTAAATTTACTAACAATACACCTATTTTAGGCTTCAAAGGAAAATAAGGGTGATCTGAAGGTTTTTTTATTATAGCCACTATACTGCCCTTGGTAATTAATTTTAAGCTGGTTTTTTAAAATTGATATGTTCTGTTTCTTGAAAAGCCTTTTTAAGAGCAAAAACTAAATCAGAAATCATTTTTTCTGTATGTAATGGACCTGGAGTAATCCTAAGTCTTTCTGTGCCTGCTGAAACTGTTGGGTAGTTAATGGGTTGTATGTAATGCCCAAAATTATTTAAAAGAATATTACTAATTTCTGTGCATCTTATTGGATCATTTACCATGACTGGAACGATGTGACTTTTATTGTTTAGAAAATTAATATTATTACTTCTCAGCTTTTCTTTTAATAAAATTACGTTCTTTTGTTGCATAGACCTTTCTAAGCTAGATTCTTTAAGGTATTTAATTGATTCAGTAGCTGTTTTAGCAAGGGCGGGTGGCATTGCCGTTGTAAAAATAAAGCCACTAGCATAACTTCTAATCGCATCGCATATCAAGTTAGTTGAAGCAACATACCCACCCATTGTGCCATAAGCTTTGCCTAAGGTTCCTTGTAAAATATCAATAGAATGACTTAAACCCAATTGTTCTGAAATGCCGGCTCCTTTATTTCCATACATACCTACCGCGTGAACTTCATCAACATATGTCATTGCATTATATTTTTTTGCAATTTTTACTATACCTTCTAAATTTCCAATATCACCATCCATTGAATATACAGATTCAAAAATTATAACTTTTGCTTTGTCATATGGATATTTTTTTATTGATTTCTCAAGTTCTTCTAAATCGTTATGTTTAAATATTTCCTTATGAACCTTTGATTTTTTTATTCCAGAAATTATTGAAGCGTGGTTTTTTTCGTCAGAAAAAACAATAGCATCACCTAAAATTTGAAGCAAAGTGCTTATAGTTGCTTCATTAGCAACGTATCCAGAAGAAAATGTGATTGCTCTTTCTTTTTCATGTAAAATAGCTAACTCTTTTTCTAACTCGACAATTGCGCTGCTATTGCCAGAAATATTTCGTGTACCGCCTGAGCCAGTGCCCATTTCTCTTACTGCATCTATCATCGTGTTGGTAATATGTGTATTTTGGCTCATACCTAAATAGTCATTAGAACACCAAACAGTTATGTCAGATTTAATTGTATTGTTGTTCCAAATTGCCAATGGGTGCAAGCCAACTTTCCTTTGAGTTTCATTAAATACTCTATACCTACCTTCAGCTTTTAGTTTATTAATAGAATTTTCAAATTTATTGAGATAGTTCAATTTATTGCACGCAGTAATGACCATTAAATAATATATAAATAGTCTCAAACGCAAATAATTCAATCATTTTAACATTTATTTTTATTTTCCTACTTGCACTTTTTTGAAGTTCAAATATAA
The DNA here is from genome assembly GCF_047717795.1 of Candidatus Levibacter sp. Uisw_134_01. Lineage (GTDB taxonomy): Bacteria > Pseudomonadota > Alphaproteobacteria > Puniceispirillales > Marisalimonadaceae > Marisalimonas. The sequence goes on from NZ_CP159808.1 coordinate 716,425, forward strand.
AAAAATAATATTTCAACTATATTGGATGTCAGTTCGTGAATTCAACTAAAAATAAATCTACAAAAAAAAAAATAACTTTTGCAAACGGTGCAAATAGAGGCGGGGTTTTAGGTACTGAAATTGTTTTACCTGAAAATTATTCTCCTAATGATCAAGAGGAGTTTATGAACGATAATCAATTAGAATTTTTTAGACAAAGGCTATTAAGTTGGAAATCTGAATTACTAGAAGAAGCTATGGACACCAAAGACAATTTGTCTTCAGAGGGTCTTCAAAGACCAGATATTGCAGATAGAGCCCAGGTAGAATCGAGTGCTTCAATTCAATTAAGAACGCGTGATAGAGAAAGAAAACTTATAAGTAAAATTGATTCAGCTCTGAGAAGGATTGACTTAAAAACTTATGGTTATTGTGAAGATACAGGTGAGCCCATAGGTTTAGGCAGATTAAAAGCAAGACCAATAGCCTCTTTGAGTGTCCAAGCTCAAGAACGCCATGAAAAGAATGAACGCGTTTACAAAGACGAATAATTAAAATTGAATACAATAAGAATAAAATAAGAACAAAATAAGAACACTTGTTGACAAAAGAACAAAACATGAATATGTATTATTTATATTTTGTTGAAACTTATTAATTGATGTGTCAGTAAGGAGAAAAGAAATGAGCGCTGAGGTAATAGAAATGTCAAACCAAGATAAAGATAGAAATATAGCAATAGAATCAGCTATAGGTCAGATTGAAAAAGCCTTCGGAAAAGGCTCAGTAATGAAATTAGGTACATCTGGAATGAACCTTGATATTCAAGCCATTTCTACTGGATCTCTAGGTTTAGATGTTGCTTTAGGTATAGGTGGATTACCAAAAGGTAGAATTGTTGAAATATATGGACCTGAAAGTTCAGGTAAAACTACTTTAGCTTTGCACGTCGTCGCAGAATCGCAAAAAGCTGGCGGTGCATGTGCTTTTGTTGATGCAGAGCATGCATTAGATCCAGTTTATGCAAAAAAGTTGGGGGTAAATATTGATGAATTATTAATATCTCAACCAGACGCTGGAGAACAGGCACTTGAAATAGCTGATACGTTAGTTAGGTCAGGCGCCATATCAGTTTTAGTTGTTGACTCAGTTGCAGCACTTGTTCCGAGAGCTGAATTAGAAGGAGATATGGGAGATAGCCATATGGGATTACAAGCTAGACTGATGAGTCAAGCACTTAGAAAACTAACCTCATCTATTTCTAAATCTAATTGTCTAGTTATTTTTATAAATCAAATACGTCAAAAAATTGGTATAATGTTTGGAAACCCAGAAACAACTTCTGGTGGTAATGCACTTAAATTTTATGCATCTGTTAGACTTGACATACGTAGAATTGGAGCAATAAAAGATAAAGATGACATTATAGGTAATCAAACACGAGTAAAAGTAGTAAAAAATAAAGTAGCCCCACCTTTTAGAACAGTTGAGTTTGATATTATGTATGGCGAAGGCATTTCTAAAAATGGAGAAATAGTAGATCTTGGAGTTTCTTCCGAAATAATTGAAAAGTCTGGTTCATGGTTTTCATATAATGAACAAAGAATAGGTCAAGGCAGAGAAAACGTTAAAAAATTTCTTGCTGAAAACACAGATATAGCCCAAGAAATTGAAGATAAAATAAAGGGAAATTCTGAGTTAGTAGAAGAGATTTTAATGAATCCAGATCAAAAAAATCCAGAAGAAGAAAAATAAATTCTTTGTACATTTTATTTATGCTAAATTGATGTTATTAATAATAAAAAAAACAATTTAGCATAATAAATGACAACTAAAAAAGAAAACTCAGTAAATAAAATAAGATCTAAGTTTATTGAATATTTTAATAGAAACAATCATCAGATAGTTTCTTCTAGCAATTTAGTTCCTGACAATGATCCTACTTTATTATTTACTAATGCAGGTATGGTTCAATTCAAAAATACATTTACAGGAATTGAACAGAGAGAATACTCAAGAGCAGTAACTTCTCAAAAATGCCTTAGAGCTGGTGGTAAACATAATGATTTAGAAAATGTAGGAAGAACAGCTAGACACCACACTTTTTTTGAAATGTTAGGAAACTTCTCATTTGGTGATTATTTCAAAGAAAAAGCCATTTATCAAGCTTGGGAATTGCTTACAAAAGAGTACGATTTATCAAAAGATAGATTACTTGTAACTATTTATCACACAGATACTGAAGCTGAAAAATTATGGAAGAAAATATCAGGATTAAGTGATGAAAAAATAATTAAAATTAAATCAAATGATAATTTTTGGAGTATGGGAGATACGGGTCCATGTGGACCTTGTTCAGAAATTTTCTTTGATCATGGACCATCTATACCTGGAGGCCCCCCTGGCAGTCAAGATGAGGATGGTGATAGATTTATTGAAATTTGGAACCTGGTATTCATGCAGTATGAACAGGTTTCAATGGAAGAAAGAATTAATTTACCTAAACCTAGTATTGATACTGGTATGGGTTTAGAGAGAATTTCAGCTGTTTTACAAAATACTCATAATAATTATGAGACTGATATGATGAAAAATCTTGTAGATGCTTCATCAATAAAAATGGATGTAAATAAAAGTCAAAATAATTTAATTTCACATAGAGTTGTGGCAGACCACTTGCGATCTATATCATTTCTCATAGCTGAAGGTGTAATGCCTAGTAATGAAGGTAGAGGTTATGTATTAAGAAGAATAATGCGTAGAGCAATGAGACATACTCATTTATTAGGTGCAACAGATCCAGTTATTTATAAATTAGTCGATTATTTATGTAAAGAAATGGGAGATGCATTCCCAGAGTTGAATAGGGAAAATACATTAATTAAGAGTACTATAAAAGATGAGGAAATAAAATTTAAAGATACTCTGGATAGAGGATTAAATTTACTTAAGAATGAAATAGATAATAAAGTTTCTAATGGAGTGTTGCCAGGTCAAAAGGCGTTTGAATTATATGACACTTATGGATTTCCTATAGACTTAACCGAGGATGTTTTAAAGGGTTATGGTTGGACTTTAGATTATAAAGGTTTTGATATTTCAATGAATGCTCAAAAAGATAAAGCAAGACAAGCATGGGTCGGTTCAGGAGATAAACAATATAAATCTGATGTTCTGAAATATTTTTTAAAACTTCCATCTACAGATTTCAAGGGATATGACGATGTGTTTTTAAAAACGAAAGTTGTTTTAATCCTAAAAAATAATGAAGTAATTAAAAAAGCTAAATTGGGTGAAAAAGTAGATGTAATTTTTAATGAAACAATTTTTTATGCTGAATCAGGAGGTCAAGTTTCAGATAGGGGTTCAATCGTTAATAATGAATTTACTGGTAAAGTAATAAATTCAAATAAAATTAAACTAGGTAACGATATTAATATTTTTATTTGTAATATTGAAGTCATATCAGGTGAATTACAAACAGGTGAAATTGTTACTCAAAAATTAGATTTAGATTATAGAAAAAAAATATCTTCCCATCATTCAGCGACACACTTGCTTCATGAAACTTTAAGACAAAAGTTAGGTGATCATGTTGCCCAAAAAGGTTCTCTTGTTACCGATGAAAGATTAAGGTTTGATTTTAGTCATCCTAAACCAATTGAAGAAAAAAAATTGCAAGACATAGAAGATGAAGTAAATAGTAGAATTTTATCAAATGATGATGTTTCTACGAAGATCATGACACAAAGTAAAGCTATAGAAAATGGAGCTATTGCTCTTTTTGGAGAAAAATATGGTGATCAAGTTAGAGTAGTGTCTATGGGCAAAAGTATAGATTCTAATAAGAATGCTTGGTCTGTAGAATTATGTGGAGGTACTCATGTAAAAAATACTTCTGAGATTTCAACTTTTAAAATCATTTCAGAAACAGGGGTTTCATCTGGTGTTCGAAGAATTGAAGCAATTACTAATACTGCTGCTTTAAAATTTTATAATTCTGAGTTAAATAAAATAAAAACCATTTCCAGTTTTTTAAGGACAGAATCATCACAAGTTTTAAAAAAAATTGAGCAACTTATACTTGATAATAAAAATATCAATAAACAATTAAAACAGCTTAAAATAAACCCATTGAATATTGATAAAAATAATTCAAATAAAGAAAAAATAAATGATGTTATATTTGAATACAATATCTTTAATGAGATGATGATTAGAGATCTTAAGCCAACAGCAGAAAATATTCTTAAAAACAGTGAATCTAAAATTGTATGTTTAATTAGTAAAATTGATAACAAAGCTTCTGTAGTTATTGCCGTTAACAAAGATTATACCGATAAATATAGTGCAGTTGAAATGGTTAAACATGTGTCGGAGACACTTGGTGGTAAAGGAGGAGGAGGTAGACCAGATATGGCCCAATCAGGTGGATCGTCTCCAGAGCAGATTGATAAAGCTATAGAAATGTTGAAAGAATATATTAGAAAATGAACTTAGAGTAATAATAGTGTTAGAAAATTTAAATAAAGAAATTTTATCATTTAAAGAAACGGCTATTATGGAAATAGCAAACTTTGGAAGAAATCATGAACATACTACGGGTCAAAAAATATACCCTGCCTGGTTTGGTGAAGGTGATACTTCTACTAGTAAACTAATTTGTAATAAAACCGTTGAAGCACTTAATACCGGTAAGACATTTTATACATATCAAAATGGTACTCCAGAATTACGTATTCAAGTTGCTCAATATATGAATGAAGTCTTTGATATAAATACTAAACCAGAAAATCATAGTGTTGTTAGTGGTGGTATGATGGGTTTAAGGTTGGTTTGTGATTTAATTGTTGATGCAGATGATGAAGTTGTATTGGTAGGTCCTGTTTGGCCTAATATTAGATCTTCTGTTTTATTAAAGAAAGGAAATATTAAAGAAATATCGCTTAAATTATCTGATGGCGAATGGAAAATAGATTTTAATAATTTATTAAATTCAATAACATCAAAAACTAAAATGTTATTCATAAATAGTCCTGGAAATCCTACAGGTTGGATGATTAAAAAAGAACAACAAGATTTACTTTTAAAACATACCAGAAAGCATGGTTGTTGGTTGGTTTCAGACGAGGTGTATCACCAAATAACTTTTAATGGTTTAGCTGCACCCAGTTTTCTTCAATTATCTAAACCAAACGATAGACTGATTATAATCAATTCAGCTTCAAAAAGTTTTGATATGACTGGGTGGAGAATAGGGTGGATTACTCATCCTGAAGAATTAGGGCAACATATAGCTAAGCTTGTACAAATTACAACTACAGGCGTCCCAGAGTTTTTACAAATTGGTTTCATGGCGGCTCTTGAAAATTATAAAAGTATTACAAATAAGTTGAGACAAAGTTTAAAAAAATCCAGAGATCTTATGTTTGATAGATTAAGAACTTGGGATCAAGTTGAATGTAGTATTCCAGATGCTGCTTTTTATGCTTTTTTTAAAGTTAGGGATATGGATAACTCACTAGATTATGCAAAAAAGTTAATTGTTGAAACCAATGTTGGAGTTGCACCGGGTATAGCGTTTGGTGTGTCTGGAGAGGGCCACATAAGAATATGCTTTGCAGCAAAAGAAAAGTTCATTATAGACGTAATGGACAGACTTGAGCCCGTACTTAATAAAAAATAGTCATATTACCAAGCTGTAATACTTTCCTTTAGTTTTTTATAACCTTCTATAAATCCTGGTCTGTCTTTGCTATAGATAACATCAAACTTTTCTAAAATATTATTTAACCAATTTTCTAATTCAATATTGCCTGGATTTGCGTCCAAATATGCATCTCTTATTAAAACGAAGTGTATTCTGGGATCATAGGGTTTTTTAGTGCCATTCATTGTTTCGTCACCGTCTAAAAGCCTCAATAACATAGCATCAGCAGATCCAAGTGTTTGTTCGTGAATAGGAGGGCCCTCCATTCTATACATCACAGATGTCATGTCTCTACCATTTCCAGTAGAAAATCCCATGGATTTCCAAGCACTATCTATAGTAATATCGCTATTAACATGATCTAAAACTTTTTGCCCAAAAGCTCTTAAAGGATCTGATATGTCAGCAAGTAAATCAGTTAATCTATCACCGTCCAAATCCGTAGCCAAAATTATGCATTCTTGATTTTCTATTAAATCCCATATTAGTAAACCATAGTTAGTATCTGCAATATGTTGCTCAATTTTACCAGACCAGTTTTCCATCCCTGATTTGAAATTTTTTGGTAATAAGGAAATTATTTTATCAATGTTTTCTTTATGTTCTTCGTAGGCGTTTACAGCCCATTTACGACCTATTTTGAATTTAGTTCCTTCCAGAAGCCAAATCAATAACCCAGCATTTATTCCATCTTCCATTGCTTGAGTTGGTTTAAATGCAACTCTACCTAATTTTCCAGTATCGTTAACCATTTTCAAAAAAAGGCGACATGCATGAGCCATTTGTATGCCTGGAGTATTCATCTCAGTGTGCACAATGCCTGTTTGATTATTTACTGTAAATTTAGATTTGTCTTGAGAGTATGGTAGGCATGGCATGCATCTTACGACAGTTATTGGTCCGTATGGACGTACGTTACAATAAACACCTGCTTGTGTTCGTAATGGAGCATTTCCTGATTTTCCCATTACTACAACTCTATTTCCATTTGTATCGTTAACATAAGCATCGCCAGCAGTGGACCACTTAATAGAGGTATTTTGCATATTTCCAAACCAACTTAATGCTTCTAATTTAGTATCATGTCTAATTTGAGACCACATTGGTACAGCATAAAATGGGAGGTTTAAAATATCTGCGGCTGCAATTGTTCCCAGTAGTGCATATGCATCAGTTAATGAGTGACATATTGGGTTAACTGTCCCACAATGCCTGCCACCTTTCCAAACCATCGCATCAGGATATCCGTGAGGTCTTATTTCAGTTTCTGAATAAAAAGTGTTAAGGAGTGACTTTAAATCACCGCCTTTAGCTTCAGTTTTGGCTATTTTAATCAAATCTAACATTTTAAGACCTTATTTATTTTTGAAATTATTATTTAATTGATCGTATTTAAATACTATACAATTCAAATAATACATACATAATTTAATTAAAAAGTTAAATGTTTTTTAAAAATTTTTTAAGTTTACTTATGTTCTTTATTTCATCAAAATAATTTAAGTTATCAGGACTCATAAACTCTTGATTAATCAAATGTTTGATTAAAAGAATAAGAGGGTTCCAATAACCTTTAAAGTTAATAATTCCAACTTTTTTATTCTTGATTAGATCTAACTGACACCAAGTTAGAACCTCAAAACATTCATCAAGTGTCCCTACGCCACCAGGTAATATTATAAAAGCATCAGATTTTTCATACATAATTTTTTTTCTTTCATGCATTGTCTGAGTTATTAGTAGTTCAGAATTAAAAATATTTGGAATTGAAGAGTTAACAACATCTTTGCTTAATAAAAAACCAGGTATTATTCCTGTTGTTCTTGCACCAAATCTTACGCCTGAAGAAGAAAGAGCTCCCATTATTCCCTTTTCACCTCCACCAAAAACAATATCAAAATTACTTTCAGCTATTAACTGACCCACAGTTTTCGCATTTTGTATGTTAGTGTTATCAGTCCCTGAATTAGAACCTCCAAAGATACATATTTTTTTTTTCAAAACATTCAATTTATTTTTAAATTTCTAAAAAATGATTTCTTATTGAGTAAATTTATTTTAGAATAGTTTATCTTTTTTAGCTAAGGTTTTTTATGAAAATTTCAAAAGTTATATATTTGCTTTTTGGTGGGGGAATACTAGCAATAGTGGCTATACTAATTGCATTTTATCAACCAAACTTGATAGAAGAAAAAGAATTAGTTGTGCCTTTAGTTAAAGAAGTTGTTGATGCAAAACCAATTGAAATAAAAACAACTAGAAAACAAAGTGGAGAAATTATTAAACTTGAAATAATCAGAGTTAGACCTGATGGCAGCCTTGTGATTGCTGGAAAAGGTTTTCCAAACTCAAAAATAGAAATAATTTCCGGCTCAAAAGTAATAGCAAAAACAACTAGTGATAAAGTTGGCGAATTTATTGCTGTTCCTGAAGAAGAACTTAGTCGTGGTGAATATTTATTATCGTTTAGGCAAACTAATAAAGATGGTGATGTAATTATCGCAAACGAAACTTTAGCAATAAAAGTAACTGGTAAAGAAAACGATCTTCCAATTGTAGCAATAGTAGATAGCCAAGGGAAGGCTGGGGCAAGGGTTATTCAAGCTCCAGGTTTGGTAAATAAGAATAGACAAAAAAAAGATGTAAATAAAAACACAAATCTTGATGAAAGAAAGCCTTATATAGCTATCTTAGCTATGACGTATGATAGTAAAATAGGCCAACTTACTTTATCAGGCCTTGCACACAATGGGGTGCAAGTGAACGTAGGCTTTATGGGAAAAGAAACATCTTCCACTAAGATTTCAAATGATGAATGGTCATTATCTATTCCGGGTAAACTAATTTCTGGAAAACAGAAAATACTAGCTGTTTTACTAGGGAAAAATGGAGAGTTATTAAGTAAAAATTCAATTAATATTACTGGCAAAGCCATACAAAATGCTAATGGTAACACTTTTGTTATAATTCAAAAGGGTGATGCGCTATGGAATATAGCATTTGATAGATTAGGTTTAGGTAATCGTTATGTTGATATAGTAAAACTTAATAAAGACAAGATTAGTAATCCTGATTTAATTTATCCTAAACAACTTTTTGTTATTCCTAAACAAATTGAAAATAATAAAAATTAAACTTATATGATTGATGCCAAACTTAATAATTTTTTAAGGCCATATTTAAGTTTTTTAGCAAAAATAATTATTAAGTTAAATATTTCAGCAAACATTATTACTTTTTCAGGATTTTTTTTTGGTTTATGTTGTTTCTATTCAATCATAAATTTTTATTTCACAGGTGCTTTTTTATTCTTGGTTCTAAATAGATTTTGTGATGGGTTAGACGGAGCTGTTGCCCGATTACTTGGTCCTACTGATATTGGAGCTTTTTATGATATTACCTTAGATTTTGTTTTCTATTCTTTGTTTCCAATTGCTTTCATTTTTGTAGATATTAAAAACGCATATGCTATTTGTTTTTTATTATTGAGTTTTGTTTCTACACAGACAACTTTTTTAGCTTCTGCATGGATTATTGAAAAAAATAAAATCTTAGTTTCAACTAAACAAAAAAAATCTTTTTTTTATATAGGTGGAATAACTGAAGGTTTTGAAACAATTATATTTTTTATATTAATGTTACTTTTTTATGAATCAGTGGAATTAATTGCATATATTTTTGGAATACTTTGTTGGATCACTTCAATTTCAAGGCTAATTTTGATAAAGAAATTATTAAAAAATTGTTCTTAATATTTATTTAATTTTTTTGTAATATAAGTTAATAATATTTTATGCAATATATAGAGAAAAATAAATTTTAGGTTATATAAATGAAAGACTTTACCAAACACTTGAATGATGAAGAGTATAGAGTGACACAACAACATGGGACTGAACCTGCATTTTCTGGAGCTTATTGGGATAAAAAAGATGCAGGCACTTATAGCTGTATTTGCTGTGATACAGAGCTTTTTTCAAGTGATAAAAAATATGAATCACACTCAGGTTGGCCAGCATTTTATCAACCAATTTCTGAAGATATTGTAGCTACGACTGTTGATAATTCTTTTTCCATGGTAAGGACTGAAGTTCATTGTTCAAATTGCAATGCTCATTTGGGTCATGTGTTCCCAGATGGACCTGAACCAACAGGATTAAGGTACTGTGTCAATTCGGCATCATTAAATTTTAAAAAAAACATGAATAAATGCTAGGAACAACAAAAATTTACGGATGCATTGCGGATCCAATCGACCATGTAAAAGCACCAACAATCTTTACATCTATATTTAAAAGTAAAAATATTGATGCTGTTATGATACCTCTAAAAGTCTCATCAAATGATTTGACTAATTTAATTCAAACTCTAAAAAAAGTTGATAACTTTCATGGATTGACAGTTACTATTCCTCATAAATCTGCAGTTGTAGAATTATGTGATTTATTAGATACAGAGGCAGAATCCACTCAAGCTGTCAATTGGATAAAATTTGATAAGAATAGAAAGTTAATAGGTAATAACTTTGATGGTAAAGGTTTTATTAATGGTTTCTTAAGTCAAAACCATCAACTTTCAGACAAAATAATTGGTTTATTCGGATCAGGAGGAGCTGCAGTTGCTATTGGTTGTTCACTTGCTTATGAAGGAATTAAAGAATTAAAAATTGTTAATCGAGATACAAACAAAGCGAATGATCTCAAAAAAAGAATAAATTCTTTTAATAAACAACTAAAAATAACTGTTTTTTCTCAATATGACTATGATATAAATAACTGTGACTTAATTATTAACGCTACAAGTCTGGGTCTGAAGAAAAATGACCAATTACCTTTTGACGTAACAACAACTCAGTCAAAATGCATAATAGCAGACATTATTATGCAACCTGAAGAAACAAAGTTACTTAAGCAGGCCAAATTAATTGGAAGGCCTATTCATTATGGGAAAAATATGATAGAAAGCCAAATTGATTTAGTTGGTGACTTTTTAAATCTTTGGTAAATTGAATAGGGAAAAAAATGGATAAAGCAGTTTGGGACGAAGAAAAACTAAATAAATTAAAAGCACTCTGGGAAGAGGGTTTGCCTATAACTAAGATTGGTGTCGAGTTAGGCGTCTCAAGGAATGCTATAGCAGGGAAAGCTCATAGAATGAATCTTCCGAAAAGAAATTCACCAATTTCTAAACTTGGAGATCTTAGGAAAAATCAAAAGAAAGATGACGAACAAAAACATAAGGACTTACCTTTAAAAATCTTATTAAGAGATGTTGAATGGTCAAGAAACAGGTGTTGTTGGCCAATTGGTGATCCTAAACTTCCAGGTTTTTCTTTTTGTGGTGCTTCAATAAACCCAGGCAGACCCTATTGTGCCGAACATTCTAGTTTAGCTTACACAAATACCAGGGAAAGCTAATAATAAAGATTATGAATTCTTTTGTAAAAAAAAGAGAAGATTATAAACCACTATTATGGGTTCCCAAAAATATATTTTTGGATATAAAAATTTATGAAGGTTTTTCGTTGATAAATTCCGAAATCCTTTTTAAAAAAAATGATCTACCCTATAGTCAAAATTTAGATTTAGATAATTTTATTGAGTTAAATGGCGTTAACTTAGAGACTATCAATTTTTCGGTTTTAATGGATAATGATAAAAGCATTGATGTAGATCTTAAAACGCTCCAAAAAAAAAATGAAGTTTTATTATTGCCAGTTTCTAATGACGCATCTTCAATTAAAATAATTTCACAAGTTAAAGTTTTCCCTAAAGAAAATACTTCTTTAGAAGGTTTGTATGAGAGTAATCAAATGTTTTGTACTCAGTGCGAACCTGAAGGTTTTAGAAAAATCACATGGTTTACAGATAGGCCAGATTGTCTAGCAATTTTCAAAGTTAGAATTGAAGCATCTAAACGTTATAGTACTATGTTATCCAACGGGAATTTAATTGAAGAGGGAATTGTTACAGATAAAGGTACTAACTCTGAAAGACATTTTAAAATTTGGAGTGATCCATTTCCAAAGCCATCTTATTTGTTTGCGTTAGTTGTAGGTAATTTAGAACTTTCTGAATCTTCATTTACTACATCTTCAAATAAAAATATAAAAATACAAATTTTTACAGAAATAGGGAACAAGCATTTAACTTTTCATGCTATGAAAAGTTTAAAAAAGGCAATGGCTTGGGATGAAGAAAATTATGGATTAGAGTATGACCTTAAAGTTTTTATGATTGTAGCGGTTAGTCATTTCAATATGGGCGCAATGGAAAACAAGGGGCTAAATATTTTTAATTCTAAATTTGTTCTGGCAGATTATGAAACGGCAACTGATATAGATCTAGGAAATATAGAATCTATAGTTGCACACGAGTATTTTCATAATTGGACAGGGAATAGGATAACTTGTAGAGATTGGTTTCAATTAACATTAAAGGAAGGTTTAACTGTTTTCAGAGATCAAGAGTTCTCTGCTGATATGAATAACAAAAGTGTTAAGAGAATTGAAGATGTTTTATTACTTAGATCTATTCAATTTCCTGAAGATGCAGGTTCTAATAGCCATGCGATAAGACCAGAAAAGTATCTGGAAATAAATAATTTTTATACTCCGACTATTTATGAAAAGGGAGCTGAAATTATTAGAATGATTTTTAATTATCTAGGAGAAAAAAAATATAGGCAGGGAATGGATACTTACTTCACTCTTTATGATAGTCAAGCTGTAACATGTGAAGATTTTTTAAAATCTCTCTCTTTAGGTAGTAAAGAAAATCTAGACATATTTAAAAAATGGTATAGCCAATCAGGAACTCCAAAAGTAGATATATTAAGAACAAAAATTAAAAATGGTTGCCATTTTAATATCTCACAATCAATAAATAATGAACCGAGTGAATTACCCATTCCAATAAAAATATCTATAATTGATAAAAAAGGGACTTTAATTAAGTTTAAGATAAATGATTCAGAATTAAAATTTGAACATGTTTATTTATTGTCTAAAAGTTATGATAATATTAATGTTTATTCCCAAACTTCAGAGTTTACTCCTTCTTTGTTACGAAACTTTTCTGCTCCAGTTATTTTAAAAACTGACTTAACAAATGATGATTATCTAAAGATTTTAAAATTTGATAGTGATGGTTTTAATAGATGGGATGCTATTCAAAATCTATTTTTAGATAGTTATTTAGATAAAAATACTCTTTCTTCTATAATCCCAGTTTTACAAGATTTATTATCTGAAAAATCTTTAAATGCTTCTTTGCTTTCCCATTTGTTTGATATTCCATCCAGAAATACATTTGAAAATTTTTTAGATGTTTCTGATCCAATTGAGGTTTTTAACAAAAGAAAAAAACTTATGAAAAAAATTGGAAATGCTCTAGAAGATGTTCTTGAAATTAAGGCTTTAGATTTTTATCATAATGATATTGAAGATGATACAAAAGAAGGCGAAAGAGCTTTACTAGCAAAAATACTAAATTACTTAGTGCTAATTAATAATGAGGTTGGTGTTAATTTAGCTAAAAAAATCACCTCAAGTAAAAATATGACATTGTCAATTTCTGGACTCAAATCTTTATGTGTTTATGGAACAGATATACCATTTAATTTCTTAGATAAATTCTACTTAAAATGGAAAGAAGATAGCTTGGTAATAGAGAAATGGTTTGAATTAATGTCTATATTAAACGTAGAAGGTCAAGGATTAAATTTTATAAACGATTTGTTATCACATGAAGCCTTTGAGTATAAAAATCCTAATAAAATTAGATCAGTCTTAGGTACATTTCAGAGAGAAAATGTTTTGCTTTTTCATGCCAATAATTCATCTGGCTATAATTTTATATCTAACCAAGTTAGCTTGATTGATAAAAATAACCCTCAAGCTGCTGCAAGATTAGTTTTACCATTAACTAGATTTACTAATTACGATGAAACAAGAAAAAATAAAATGAAAAAAGCTCTTAAAGATATTACTGATCGACCGATTTCATCAGATTTATCTGAGATAGTAAATAAAGCTCTAATTTAAAATTTATTTTTTAGTCAAAAAATTTGGAATTTGACCACTTTCTTTAAAATTTAAAAAGTTTTCAATAGGCAGAAAATTAACTTTCTTAAATTTCGTGTTTGTTTCTTTAATTTTTTGATTGTTTTGTTCCGAAGATATGTTTTTAAAATCAGTGCTTTCTGAGTTAATATCATTAAAATGATATGTTTGAATACTTTTTTTAATTAACTTTTCAATTGTTAAAACATTTTTTTCATCACCATCTTCACAAAAAGTAAAAGCCTTTCCTCTAAGTCCAGCTCTTCCAGTTCTTCCAATTCGATGAACATAATCTTCAGGATTAATAGGTACATCATAATTAAACACGTGGCTTAAACCAGCCACATCTATTCCTCGAGCTACGACGTCGGAAGCAATTAAAATTTTGGATAGTCCATCTTTGAAATCCTCAAGAGATTGTATTCTAGAACTTTGGCTCATATCTCCATGTAGACAAACTGTTTTAAAATTATTTTTTTTTAAAAATGTGTTAACTTTATTAATATCTACTTTTCTGTTGCAAAAAATTACTGCATTTTTAACCTTTTCAATATTTAATATTTTTCTTAAATCATTTAATTTATTATTTTTGATGGTCTTTATCAAAAAACTTTCGATATTTGAAGACGTACTTGAATGTGGGCTAATTGAAATTTCTTTAGGGTTTATAAGAAAATTTTCTCCAATGTTTCGTATCTCATTAGAAAGAGTAGCTGAAAAAAATAATGTTTGTCTTATTTTGGGCAAAAGTTTATTAATTTTTATTATATCAGGAATAAAGCCCATATCAAGCATTCGGTCTGCTTCATCTATTATAAGTATTTTTAAATCCTTTAATATTACTTTGCCTCTGTCTATATGATCTAAAAGCCTGCCGGGAGTGGCGATAAGCACATCTACACCTTTTGCTAATTTATTATCTTGTTCAACAAAAGAAACACCTCCAATTAATAATGCCATTTGAAGTTTTAAATGTTTATTTATTAAGTTGAATTCTTCAGAAACTTGCATTGCTAACTCTCTTGTAGGAGCTAGCACTAAAGATCTTGGCATTCTAGATTTAGCTTTACCTGTGTTTAATATTTCTACTAAAGGCATTATAAAGGATCCAGTTTTACCAGTTCCAGTTTGTGCACACCCAAGCAAATCTCTTCCCATCAAAACTTGTGGAATTGCTCTTTCTTGTATTTCAGTTGGATTTACATAGCCTTTTTCTTTAATAGACTTTAAAATTTCTGAACATAAACCTAGTTTTTCAAAGCTCACAAATATTCCTTAATTACTAATTTTAAGCTTTATTGCTTTGTTATTCTAAAAAGTCAATTAAAACTAATTAGAGCGACTTAATTATATATCGTATTCATCAACTAAATTAGCGTTTTCTTGAATATATTTAAAACGAAGCTCAGGTTTTTTTCCCATAAGAATATTAACTAGTTCATCAACTAATCGCCTGTCATCTGCTTCATTTATATCTCTTTTAGGGAGTGTGATTTTTAACAAAACTCTTGTTTGAGGGTTCATAGTTGTTTCTTTTAATTGTGATGGAGGCATTTCGCCCAATCCTTTGAATCGACTAACTAAACCTTTTCCAGAAAATTTATCATTTATAATCGCATTTTTAGCATCTTCTGTTTGTGCATAAAATGATTTACCATTTAGAGTAATTCTATACAAAGGTGGTTGAGCTAAGTATAAATTGCCTTTTTCTATAATCTCAGGAAAGTTATTATAAAAAAAAGTCAAAAGTAAAGCAGCAATGTGAGCGCCATCAACATCTGCATCTGTCATTATTATGATTTTGTTGTATCTCAAACTATCAATGTATTTAGAAGAAGTATGATTTAATCCCATTGCTTGTTTTAAATCGTTGATTTCTTGGTTTTGAGCAGTTTTTTCGTTTGAAGCGCTGGCTACATTTAGAATTTTACCCTTTAAGGGCAAAACAGCCTGCGTTTTCCTGTCTCTAGCTTGTTTAGCAGATCCTCCAGCACTATCACCTTCTACAATAAAAAGTTCAGATTCTTCAAATTTATTGCTAGAACAATCTGCTAATTTCCCTGGTAGACGAACCTTCTTTGTTATTGTTTTTCTTAATACATCTTTTTCTTTTTTCTTTCTTTTTCTTTCTTCATAATAGCTAATTGTTCTGTTAAGGATTGCTTCACCTTTTTCAGTGTCATTAGACAGCCAGGTTTCAAACCTATCTTTAATGGCTGTTTCTACAAGTTTGGTAGTTGATGAATTAACTAGTCTTTCTTTAGTTTGTCCTTGAAATTGAGGGTCTTTTATAAAAACAGATAATATTGACCCAGTTGCAAGCATTAAATCATCGTAAACAAGCTCATTAGCTTTTTTAAAACCTTTTATAATTGCAAAATTTTTTATACCTTTTGTTAATGCTTGTCTGAAACCTAATTCATGAGTTCCACCAAGAGGAGTAGGAACAGTGTTACAAAAAGTTTCTACAAAACTATTTTCATTCTCAACAAACCATCTAATTGCCCATTCTACAGTTTCTTCTCCTATTTTAACATTGTCTTTAAAAGATGAGGTTGTGTACATTGGAGTATTAGATGTTTTAGAATGCATATATTCGCTTAATCCATCCAAAAAACATAATTTTTTTGTTGTAGGTATAATGCTACTGTCAGTTAATAATGAAGAGTGACATTTCCAATCAATTTGAACTCCGGCAACAAGATATGCCTTATACTCTAAAATCTTATAAATTTTTTCAGGACTAAAAATATGGGTGTCTACAAAGATAGTATTATCTGGTTTAAATGTTATTGTTGTTCCATTAGATTTTTTTGTAGGCTCTATTTTTAAGAGTGTTGTGGTAGGTAATCCTTTTGAAAACTCTTGTCTATACAAAAAACCTGACCTTATTACTTCTACTTTCATATGCTCCGAAAGAGCGTTTACAACTGACGCTCCTACACCGTGCAAACCTCCAGATGTTGTATAATTTTTATTAGAAAACTTGCCGCCAGAATGTAATGTAGTCATAATTACTTCTAATGCGGATTTGTTTTTAAATTTTGGATGATTGTCAATAGGGATACCTCTACCATTATCACTTATTTTTATAAAGTTATCTTCTAAGAGTTCTACCTTTATAGTGGTTGCGTGCTTTGCAACAACTTCGTCAATACAATTGTCAATTATCTCTACAGCTAAATGGTGTAAAGCATTTTTATCTGTTCCACCGATATACATTCCTGGTCTGTGACGGACAGGTTCAAGGCCTTCTAAAACTTCAATTTCTGAAGCTGAATAAGGATTTTGGTTCAATAGATTCTCTTTCATAAAATTTGTTTTATTACATTATCTAGTATTTATTAATGAATAGGGTACAACATTTAGCAGTAATTATATTATTTGAAAACAAAAAAAACCCAACATAGTGTTGGGTTTTTTTTCATATATTAGAAATTAGCTAGAATAGTACATTTTAAATTCAACTGGGTGAGGAGCATGTTCAAATTGAACAACTTCTTCCATTTTTAAATCAATGTAAGCTTCAATTTGGTCTTCAGTGAAAACCTCACCCTTTGTTAAAAAAGACATGTCTTCTCTAAGCGCATCTAGTGCTTCTCTTAAAGAGCCACAAACAGTAGGTATACTTGCAAGCTCACTAGCAGGAAGCTCATATAAGTCTTCATCCATTGCATTACCAGGGTGGATTTTGTTCTGAATACCATCTAAACCAGCCATTAGCATGGCAGAAAATGCTAAGTAAGGGTTCGCCGTAGCATCAGGAAATCTCACTTCAACTCTTTTGCCGTTTGGACTGTCAGTAAAAGGTATTCTGCAAGAAGCTGATCTGTTCCTAGCTGAATATGCTAAAATAACAGGTGCTTCATAACCAGGTATCAATCTTTTATATGAATTAGTTGATGGGTTAGTGAAAGCATTGAGCGCTTTAGCATGCTTAATGATCCCACCTATATAGTACAAACACATTTCTGAAAGCTCAGCGTATTGGTTACCAGCAAACAAAGGCTTACCATCCTTCCAAATTGACTGGTGACAATGCATTCCAGTACCATTATCACCTGCAACTGGTTTAGGCATAAAAGTAGCAGTTTGACCAAAAGAATGGGCTACATTCTGAACTGCATATTTATATAATTGGACGTTGTCGGCAGTATCAATCAATGTTCCAAACATCATTCCCAGCTCGTGTTGTGAAGGTGCAACTTCGTGATGATGTTTTTCCATTGGCACTCCCATATCAACAAGGGAAAGAACCATTTCGCTTCTTAAATCTTGAGCAGAATCAACTGGAGGTACTGGAAAGTAACCTCCTTTGATGCCAGGTCTATGGCCCATGTTACCTTCTTCAAAATTTTTTCCTGAGTTATATGGTCCCTCAGACGAATCTATTGTATAGGACGCAGAATGCATTTCAGCTTCATATTTAACGTCATCAAAAACAAAAAACTCAGGTTCAGGACCAAAATATGCAGTATCACCTATACCGATTGAACTCATATACGATAAAGCCTGTTTAGCAGTTGATCTAGGATCTCTTTCGTAAGGGTTTCCAGATATTGGATCCAAAACATCACAAAAAATTGATAATGTTGGTTGTGAGAAGAAGGGATCAACTATACTTCTTGAACAATCTGGCATAAGCTTCATGTCTGACTCATTGATAGCCTTCCAACCTGCAATTGAGGAACCATCAAACATAAACCCTTCCGCAAGGCTTTTCTCGTCAATAGTACTAACATGTTGAGATACATGTTGCATTTTGCCTCTTGGGTCGGTGAAACGAAGATCTACAAATTGAATTTCTTTTTCTTTGATAATATCTATGATTTTTTTAGCGTCTGACATCTTGTGATTACTCCATTTATAATTTAAATTGCATCATTACCTTTTTCACCCGTTCTAATACGGATAGCCTGATCAATAGATGACACAAAAATTTTACCATCACCAATTCTACCAGTTTTAGCAGACTGTTCTATACAGTCGATAGCTGGTTCAACAAGGTCGTCATCAACAACAATTTCAATTTTTACTTTTGGTAAAAAATCGACGACATATTCAGCCCCTCTATATAACTCAGTATGACCCTTTTGACGACCAAAACCTTTAGCTTCATATACAGTTAGACCTTGTATGCCAATAAGAGATAATGAATTTTTGACTTCATCTAATTTGAATGGTTTAATAATAGCTTCAATTTTTTTCATATACTGTATCCTTAAAAAATATATATTTATTATTTACACCAAATTCTCAAATAACATTTGAAAATTTGTGTAATTTAAAAAAAAATGATTAAAAATTAGGCAAAAAATTATTTAAAAAATACTTTTTATTCTCATTGTCGCTTCTTCAATAGATTCGTCTGAGCTTGCGCAAGAAAGCCTTAAAAATCCTTCTCCATACTCACCAAAAGACGGTCCAGCAACTGTGGCTACTCCTAATTTATCTAAAAGTAGGTTTTGCACTTCAATTGAAGTTTTGTTTGTCCCAGTTATGTTTGGAAAACAATAAAAAGCGCCGTTAGGCTTTTCACACCTAAACCCTTCTATTTTATTAAGGCTATTTTGCATTATTTCAGCTCTTCTTTTAAATGTATTGTTCATTTCTGTAACACAGTTTTGTGGACCTTGTAATGCTTCTAATGCAGCAAATTGAGCACTCGCGTTTACACAAGAATGTATATTAACAGCCAGTTTTTCAGCTATATTATATAATTTTTTAGGAAATATACCATAACCCAATCTCCATCCAGTCATCGCATATGTTTTAGACCATCCATTTAAAATTATTAGCCTCTCTCTAATTTCAGGGTAGGTTAACATCGAGGTAAAGTTATTCTCGCCAAAACAAAATTGATCGTAAATTTCATCACTCATTAGAGTGACATCTGGAAAATCCATCAAACCTTTTGCAAGTTTTTCTAATTCTTTCTTAGGTACAACGCCACCAGTTGGGTTTGCCGGGCTGTTTATAATAACTAAGCTGGTTTTATCGTTAACTTTGTTGAGTAGGTCGTCAGCTGAAAAGGAAAAACCCATACTTTCACTAAGTTTATAAGGGATTGCTTTTGCACCTGAGTAATTGATTGCAGATTCATAAATTGGAAAGCCAGGATTAGGGTATAAAATTTCTTTGTTTTTTTCACCTAACAACATAGCTGAAAAAAATATAATTACTTTTCCTCCAGGTACTATTAAGATTTTATCTGGTGAAACGTTTACATTATGTCTTCTAAAGATGTCATTTGAAACAGCTTCTCTTAGTTTTGGTATTCCTGTTGATTGAGTGTAGCCGTGATGTCCATCTTTTAGAGCCTTTATACCAGCTTCAACTATATGTTCTGGGGTTGGAAAATCTGGTTGTCCAATTCCTAAATTTATAATATCTTTACCTTCAGATGCTAATTTATTGGCTTTTGCCAAAACTGTAAATGCGGTTTCTGTTCCTAGATTATTGTTCCTATCAGCAATTTTATAAAAATCTTTTTCCACTATAATAAAACCTTGATTAAATTTGAATTATTAAATACTTATACATGACTTAATAATAATTAAAATTAATTAAATTAATGTTTATGTATTTTAATATTATAATGAAGTATGGCGGGTGTAGCTCAGTTGGTTAGAGCGCGGGTTTGTGGTACCTGAGGTCGCCGGTTCGAAGCCGGTCACTCGCCCCAACTCATTTTTTTCATTCTAGCTTGACGTTTAGGCAATCCTAAGTTAGCTATTAATTAAATTAGATATAAATTGATTAATATGCGGGCGTGGCGGAACTGGTAGACGCGCAAGATTTAGGTTCTTGTATCGCAAGGTGTGGGGGTTCAAGTCCCTTCGCCCGCACCAATATCATGTAAATAAAATTGAATTAGGAATACTAAAAAAGGTTAAATAATATGGGAATTACTCAAACTTTGTCAAAAGGTTTAAAACGTGAATTTGAAGTTATTATAACTAGTTCAGATATTAGTAAATTAGTTGATGAAAAACTTGTTAACATTGCTAAAGAGGCAAATCTTCCAGGTTTCAGACCTGGAAAAGTTCCAGTTTCAGTGGTAAAAAATAGGTTTGGAAAACAGGTCCTTGGTGAAGTGGTTAGAGAATCTGTTGATAGTGCTACCAAAGAGACTATGGAAAAAAATAAACTTACACCATCTTCCCAGCCGAAAATTGAAATTGTTTCTTTTGAAGACGGCGAAGACCTGAAAGCAAAATTATCTGTTGAGATCATGCCGGATTTTGAAATTCCTGATTTATCTAGTCTGGAAATCACTAAGCCCGTTGTTAAGATTAGCAATAAAGAAATAGAGGATGCTGTAGAAAAAATAGCAAAAGAAAATGTTGGTACTGCTCTAATAAAACAAAATAGAGCTGCAAAAGTTGGTGACACTGTTGTTATTGATTTCTTAGGAACGGTCGACGGTAAAGCATTTGAAGGTGGTGAAGCTAAAGGCCATAATTTAAAACTTGGATCAAATACATTTATTCCTGGATTTGAAGATGGTTTGGTTGGAGCTGTAAAAGGTAAAACAATAGACGTGAAAGTTACTTTCCCAGATGACTATCAGGCTAAAAATTTAGCAGGAAAAAAAGCTAATTTTGAAACAACTATCAACGAAATAAAAGAAGATGTTGATGTTAAAATTGATGATGACTTTGCAAAAACTTTAGGAATGGAAGATTTGAACGCCTTAAAAAAAGCTGTCTCTGAACAGATGTCTAAACAACATGATCAAGCTAGCCGAGAAAAGTCTAAAAGACAGATATTAGATAAATTGGCAGAAACTGTTTCTTTTGAGCTTCCTGAGACCCTTGAAAAAGAGGAATATAATAGTATCTGTAAAGCAATGAACCCAAACGCAAAACCTGACCATGACCATAATCATGCTGACCATGACCACGATGATAATGTGCCAGAGGCTGATAAAGGCATGTCCAAGGATGAAAAGCTGGATGCATCTGAAATAGCAAAAAGGAGAGTAAGATTAGGACTTTTACTTTCAGAGATTGGTAGAAAAAATAATATCAAAGTAGAAGAAGAAGATACTAGAAATGCTATGATGAAAGAAATACAAAAATACCCTGGTCAAGAAAAACAGGTAATGGATTATTTTAAAAACAACCCTGAAGCTCAACAACAGCTTTCTGGACCAATCTTTGAAGATAAAATAATTGACTTTATTATGGAATTAGCAAGCACAAAAGAAAAAACTGTATCAGTTGAAGAACTTTACAAACAAGAAGATTTAGATTTAAAAAAAGAGGCTGCGAAAGCAAAAAAATCAAATAAATCAGTTGCAGGTAAAGTTTCAAAAAAAACAACAACTAAAGTTAAAAAAACAGATAAGAAATAATAATAATTTTTATTGAGGAGTGATTTGAATGATGTCTAACAATTTTTATAATTCTTTTAACCCTACTAACGTAAAGTCGGCTCTTGTTCCTATGGTTGTAGAGCAAACAAGTAGAGGTGAAAGATCATATGACATTTATTCAAGGTTGTTAAAGGAAAGAATTATTTTTCTAGTTGGACCCATAGATGACGGTATTGCTTCTTTAGTATGTGCACAATTGTTATTTCTAGAAGCTGAAAATCCAAAAAAAGACATATCTATGTATATTAATTCCCCAGGAGGGGTAGTTACTTCTGGGTTATCAATATATGATACTATGGAATATATAAAGCCCGATGTTTCTACTGTATGTATTGGCCAAGCAGCTAGCATGGGCTCTCTTTTGTTAACAGCAGGAGCCAAAAATAAAAGATATTGTCTTCCTAATGCAAGAATTATGACTCACCAACCGTCTGGGGGATTTCAGGGTCAAGCAAGTGATATAGAAATACATGCGAAAGAAATAATTAATTTAAGATCAAGACTTAATCAAATTTACGTTACACATTCTGGCAAGAAAATTGCAGAAATAGAAGCACTTATGGACAGAGACACATTTTTATCACCTGAAGACGCACTTCAAAAAGGTTTGATTGATGAAGTGGTAAATAAAAGACCAGATAAGAAGTAGGTTAATTTTATATTGCATTTTGATTAAAATAGATAGAATGTTATAAATATTTTCAAAAAAAGGAAAAAAAATGAATGATAAAACAAATGAAGGTAAAAATAAAACAACTTTGTATTGTTCATTTTGTGGTAAAAGCCAACACGAAGTAAAAAAATTAATTGCTGGTCCAACAGTTTTTATTTGTGACGAATGCGTTGAGCTGTGCATGGATATCATAAAGGAAGAACATAAATCAACAATTACAAAAGATAAAAAGGGTATTCCTGCTCCCGCCGAAATTTGCTCAGTTTTGGATGATTATGTTATTGGTCAATCTAAGGCTAAAAGGGTTCTATCAGTCGCTGTTCATAATCATTACAAAAGATTGAATAATGCAACAGATGTGAATGATATAGAAATTTCAAAATCAAATATTTTGTTAGTTGGTCCAACCGGATGTGGAAAAACTTTGTTAGCGCAAACTTTAGCTAAAATATTAGATGTACCTTTTACCATGGCAGATGCAACTACATTGACTGAAGCTGGTTATGTTGGTGAAGATGTAGAAAACATAATTTTAAAATTGTTACAGGCTTCTGATTATAATGTTGAAAGAGCTCAAAAGGGAATTGTTTACATAGACGAAGTAGATAAAATATCGAGAAAGTCAGAAAATCCTTCTATAACTAGAGATGTCAGTGGTGAAGGTGTACAACAAGCATTGTTAAAAATTATGGAAGGTACTATTGCGGCGGTTCCTCCTCAAGGTGGAAGAAAACATCCTCAACAAGAATTTCTTCAAGTTGATACCACTAACATTCTCTTTATATGTGGTGGTGCTTTTGCTGGTCTAGATAAACTTATTTCAAATAGGAATAAAGGCTCATCAATAGGTTTTGGTGCTGAAATCGTTAATTCACAGGAGACATCTGGAAGTGATATTCTTAAAGATCTAGAGCCAGGTGATTTAGTAAAGTATGGTTTAATTCCGGAGTTTATTGGCAGGCTTCCTGTACTATCAACTCTAGAGGATCTTGATGAAGACGCTTTAGTTACAATACTGACCAAACCTAAAAATGCGCTTGTAAAACAATACCAAAAATTATTTGAAATGGAAAATACAAAACTAGAATTTAGAGATAATGCTCTTAAGGCTGTTGCTCAAAAAGCTATAAATCTAAAAACTGGAGCCAGAGGTCTTAGGTCTATCATTGAAAATGTCCTTATGGATACTATGTTTGAGCTACCTTCTGAGCCTGATATTGACGAAGTTATTATTAATGAGGATGTTATTTCAAAAGGTAGTAAACCTCTATTGGTTCATGAAAAAAAGAAAAAAGAAATAAATAACTCTTTATAAATTTTTGATCTTGTATTTTTGTTTGAAATTATCATTTATATAAAGTTAATTCATATTATTGATAAATATAAAGGTTGATATCTTGACTGAAATTATACACCCCGTTTTACCTCTTAGAGATATCGTTATATTTCCTCACATGATCGCACCTCTGTTTGTAGGAAGAGTTAAATCTATTAATGCACTAGAATCTGTAATGGAAAACAATAAAGAAATAATACTGTTAACTCAAAAAAAATCATCTGTTGAAGATCCAGGTCAGAAAGATTTATACAAAACCGGTACTATTGGAAATATTCTTCAACTTTTAAAGTTGCCAGATGGAACTGTTAAGGTATTGGTAGAGGGTAAATCTAGATGCATTATAGATAAAATTAAATCTTCCGATTCTTATTTGAGTGCAAAAGCAAGATTAATTAATGATACTAGAAACGAAAAAGAAAGTTCTTCTCACGACATTAGTAGGTTGTCAGACTCTTTTGAACGTTTTGTTAAATTAAATGGAAAAATTAATTCTGATATCTTATCTACAATATCAGAAATTACTAATCCAGGTGTTTTAACAGATACGATAATAAATCACATTTTGTTAAGTATAGAAGAAAAACAATCTTTTCTTGATATTGTTGAACCTTTGGAAAGAGTAGAAAAGTTAATAGCTAAAATTGATAGTGAAATAAGTGTTTTGGACTCAGAAAAAAAAGTTAGAAGCCGTGTTAAGAAACAGATGGAAAAAACACAGCGTGAATATTACTTGAATGAACAATTAAAAGCTATTCAAAAAGAATTAGGTTCTTCTGAAGATGGTAAAAGTGAATTCGACGAATTGGAAGATAAAATAAATAAAGGTAATTTAACGAAAGAAGCTAAAGAGAAAGCAAATTCTGAACTTAAAAAATTAAAAAATATGAGTCCCATGAGTGCCGAAGCAACAGTAGTTAGGTCTTACATAGAGTGGTTAACATCAATTCCATGGAAAAAAGCTAGTAAAATTAAATCTGATATCTTAGCAGCTAGAGAAATATTAGACGCTGATCATTATGGATTAGATAAAGTTAAGGACAGAATAATTGAGTTTTTAGCAGTCCAAAAAAGAACAAAAGAATTAAAAGGTCCTATTTTATGTCTTGTAGGCCCTCCAGGAGTTGGTAAAACATCATTAGGTAAATCTATAGCGCAGGCGACTGGACGACAATATATTAGAATGGCTCTAGGTGGTGTAAGGGATGAGGCTGAAATTAGAGGTCATAGAAGAACATATATAGGCTCTTTACCTGGAAAGATTATTCATAGTATGAAGAAAGCTTCAACAGTCAATCCGTTGTTTCTTTTGGATGAAATTGATAAATTAGGGAATGATTATAGAGGAGACCCTTCTTCAGCTTTATTAGAAGTGTTAGATCCTGAACAGAATAAGACTTTTCAAGACCATTACCTAGAAGTTGACTATGATTTATCTAAGGTCTTGTTTGTGACGACATCAAACACATTAAATATGCCTCATGCTCTATTAGACAGGATGGAAGTTATAAGACTTTCAGGATATACGGAAGATGAAAAGTTAGAAATAGCTAAAAGACACTTAATAAAGAAACAAATGGATAATTGCAAACTTCTTGAAAAAGAATTTTCAATTAAAGATGAAGCAATTAGATTAATAATTCAATCTTATACTAGAGAAGCTGGGGTTAGGAGTTTAGAAAGACAATTATCTAAATTAACTAGAAAAGTTGTTACATTAATAGAAAAAAATGAAATAAAATCCATTATAATTACTAAAAATAACTTGGCCGACCTACTTGGGGTAGAAATTTATCAAAGACTTGAAATCGAAAAACACGATCTTGTTGGAATAACCACTGGTTTAGCTTGGACTGAAGTAGGTGGCGAATTGTTATCTATTGAAGCGGTTAATGTAAAAGGCAAAGGCAAAGTAACAGCTACAGGAAAACTTGGTGATGTTATGAAAGAATCAGTTCAGGCTGCTGAATTTTTTATAAGATCAAATGCTCTTTTATTTGGTTTAGACCCTGCTGACTTAGAAAAAAATGATATTCACGTTCACGTTCCAGAGGGTGCAACACCTAAAGATGGTCCGTCAGCCGGAGTTGCAATGGTAACAAGTATTGTATCTGCTCTTACAGGTATTAAGGTTAAAAGTACTGTAGCTATGACAGGTGAAATTACGTTACGTGGTAGAGTTCTTCCTATTGGAGGGTTAAAAGAGAAGCTGTTAGCAGCTAAAAGAGGTGGGATAAAAACTGTTTTAATTCCAATTGACAATAAAAAAGATTTAGTTGATATACCAGATAATATTAAAGATGAATTAAAGATAATATTTGTATCTAAAATTGATGAAGTCGTTTCAAATGCTTTAGTAGATTTACCTAAAAATTTATCTGCATTAGATGCTTCAAGCTTAGGATCTGAACACAAGTCTACAATAAATGATGAAATTAACCTCTCTCACTGATTAAAATGTTAAAAATTTAAACTTTCTATCAAATTACAATTTATTTGCTAGAATTATGTCTGGAAATAAGTATTATATAGTAATATCAATTAACAAATTTGGAGGTACGAATGAATAAAAATGAATTAGTTGCAAGCGTTTCTGATGCATCAGGATTAACTAAAGTCGATGCAGCAAAAGCTGTAGATGGTGTTTTTCAATCAATTACTGACGCGTTAAAGTCAGGTGGTGACGTAAGAATAGTAGGCTTTGGCACTTTTTCAGTTGCAAACCGTGCCGCTACTACAGGAAGAAACCCAAGAACTGGTGATCCAATTCAGATTAAAGCTTCTAAGCAACCTAAATTTAAAGCTGGAAGCCCATTAAAAGAAGCTGTAAACAATTAAATAATTAAGAATAATTTTTTAAAAAGGCTTCTTACTTAAGAGGCCTTTTTTTAAACTGCATCTTTGTATGATTGCAACCTCATTTTCAATGGTTTTACCTTGAAAATAATACATAGTTTCAAAGTCATTTTTAAATGTTTTTAACAGCTCCATGTGCTTTAATAAGTAGTCTGGATTACTAGGTTTTCCATATTTTTCATTACCAACTGCAAACGTTTCATAAAATAAAAAACCACCTATTTTTAAAAAACTTGCTAATTCTCTAATTCTTGGTCGATATAAGTAATTCGTTACTATAATGACGTCAAATGATTCTTTTTCTAAAGGCCATTTATCATTTCTTTCTAAATCAAAACAAATAAGATTTATATTTTTGATATTTTTATATAATTCTAATTTATTTCTATCCTTATCAATGGCAGTTATAAACCTTCTATTACTAGCTAGATTTATACTGTGCCTTCCTCCTCCACTAGCGAAATCTAGGATATTAATTTTTTTCCTTTTTTGAACTATTTCAACTTGATTTATAATCCAAGGAGAAGGTTTTAATTTCAGTAATGTTTTTTTCAAATAATTATTCCTAGAAGTTACTTTTTTGCTAAATATGTAAGTTCTTTGTTGTTATTTTTATTAAAACTACTTATATAATTATGTATTGGGGCGGTTAGCTCAGTTGGTAGAGCATCTCGTTTACACCGAGAATGTCGGCGGTTCGAGACCGTCACCGCCCACCATTTTTTATCTTTCCTTTTTTGTTTTTACTCTAAAACTTTAGATAATATTATAAATAATAATTATACAATATTAGTCTATAACTTTTAATGAGTTTATCCAACAAACGCCTTTTCCAAAACAAACTCAGCTGGATTGTTGTTAGCACCTTCGCTTAGCCCTAAGTCCAAGAGTATTTTCTTAAGGTCGTTATTTAAACCCATTGATCCGCAAAACATAAATCTATCATTTGATGAAATTTCACTTATATCTAGATCGTCAAAGATTTTTTTAGAAGTTATAAGGTCTGTTATTCGACCTCGGCAAGTAGTTTTTTCTCTTGTAGTTGAAGCGTAACTTAATAGTTTATTGGAGATAAATTCTGAAATAATTTCATGATTATTACATTCTTCAATAATTTGCTGACTATACTGTAGTTCTTTAGAAGTTCTACAAGTATGAGTGACAATAACTTGTTCAAACTTATCATATGTTTCAGGTTCTCTAATAAGTGAGGAGAAAGGAGCGAAACCAGTTCCAGATGATAGTAAAAACAATCGCTTACCTGGTTTTAATGCATCTAAAACTAGAGTTCCAGTAGATTTAGGCATTAAAATAATATCATCATTAATCTTAATATTTTTTAATTTTGATGTTAAGGGGCCATCTTTAACAATAATTGAATAAAATTCTAACTCATCTGACCATGTTGGTGATGCAATTGAATATGCCCTTAAAATAGGTTTATCTTTTCTATTTGGTAACCCAATCATTACGAATTCACCAGACCTAAATCTTAAGTTGGTAGGCCTTTGAATTCGAAACGAAAACAAACTTTCAGTCCAATGTTTTATGTAAGTAACTTTTTGATAATTATTAGAGAACTTTGACAATAAATCTTCCTAATTTAATTTATAAGATTTGATTAATTGTTTAGTTAATTGAAGTAAAGCTTTTTTATAATCCGGATGCTTCATTTCATATTTAAAATTATGACCTATAACTTTAGTTTTAACTATTCTGTTAACTTCATAGAAAGATTTTAACATTTCAGATGCTTCTTCAGGTTTATATTTTAAAATAACAGGTTTAAGTAATTGTAATACATTCGACACATATTCAACTGCATCATAATTTTTAACTAAATTTTGGTCACTAACATTTACAACTGTGTCGTCATGTTTTTCTATTAAGAATTTTATAACTATTCCAGATAGGTCTTCCACATGTATTCTATTCGATATATAATTTTCTTTAACAATAATTGTATTATCACCATTTAAATATTTTATCATAGGGTGTCTTTTAGGGCCATAAATACCAGATATTCTAAAAAGTGATGTTCTTTTATTTTGTTTAATCCATTCTTGTTCAGCGCTTAATCTAATTATACCTCTTTTGCTTTTGGGGTCAGGCTTTGTTTTCTCATTGACTTCGCCATCACCATATACTGAAGTAGCCGATAAATAGATTAATTTATTTTTATTAAGCGAAATTGATTTTCCGTATTTAGCTATTATAGGGTCCATTCCTTGATCATTTGGAGGGACAGTAGAAATAATGTTACTATTTATAAGTTGTTTAGAGACATTTTGGGTATCTGAAAAATTAAAGTAATGTATATTTTTTTTAGGATTGGAAATATTTCTTGTTATTATAGAGACTTCAAACCCTTTTTTAAGAGCCTCTTTTGATAAAAAATTCGCTGTATAGCCGTTTCCAAGTATTGTTAATTTAATCATTTATAAAAACTTTAATTTTTACTTGCATATCTTAGTTATTTCGATTTACATCTAATGATGTTTATGGTGCTTTGAAGTTTTCTTCAAGCTTAAAATGGGAATTTGGTAATTCACTTGAATTAGTAAGCCAAAGCTGTCCCCGCAACTGTAAGTGCTGAGTAAAGGCTAATATACCACTGGAATATTCTGGGAAGGTAGTCTTAACGTTAATGCACAAGCCAGGAGACCTGCCATAAATTGTCGCTTTGTCAAATACCGGGTAGAGTAGATGGCACGTGTACATATCGTCTAGCGACTAAATTAGGTGAGGAGTTTAGGCTCTTTAATTTTATTTACTTGCTGGAGGCAATTATGATCACACGTGCTTTTTATCTAACTTTTTTACTTTTACTTAACTATTCGTCACAATCTATTTCTTCTGAAAATGAATCTCTTAGAATAACAATTCACCCCACTATTATAAATGAGAATGTAGTGGGTAGTTCAACTACCATAATCAATAATAAAATGATTAGAGAAAATTCTCATTTACCACTTGGAAGTCTATTATCTAGATTTTCTGGCATAAACTTTGAAAATTTATATTCAGGAGTTGACGTTAAATCGTCAGTTAAAATTAGGGGGTTTGGTGAGCAAGCTTCAAGAAATGTATTAGTACTTTTAAATGGAATACGAATTTCTGATATGACAATTGCTGGAGCTAATTTATCAAGAGTACCAATAGAGAGTATTTATAAAATAGAAATTATAAAGGGTGGTACTGCAAGTGTTTTATTTGGTGATGGAGCAACTGCTGGTGCTGTGAATATAATTACAAAGAATCCTTTATATTCAGAAGATATGTTCAAGATAACAACTTCTTTGAAATCATTTAATACTAAAAAACAGATAATTTCAGTTACTAACAAAAATGACAATATAGCGCTAGATGCTACAATATATGACTTAAGCACTGATGGATATAGAGATAATAGTGAGTATGATAATAGTTCATTGAGCTTTAATATTACAAATTTTACAGATATTAATTCAAGGTTATGGGCTGAATTAAAATCATCTAATGAACAAACTCGCCTACCAGGTAGTATTTTATTAACTGATTTTTATAATAAACCTACATATACACGTTTTCCCAAAGATTTTGGTTCTGAAAAAATAAAATCGCTGAAAATTGGTAATGAGGCTAAACTTTCAAACAATGCAAAATTTTTATCAAGTCTTAGATTAGAAAAAAAAGATCAATACTCTTCCATGTTGAATTATGGAATAACATATAAAAGCGATACTTCTTTGAATACTGTTCATCTAAATTCGCAACTTATAAATAGTAACTTATTCTCTAATAAAAGTTTGGAAGGTAAGTTTGGTATAGATGTTTATAATTCTAATTATAAAGTTGATGCTAATAATTGGGCATATGTTCAGTACATAAATAAGGCGGAGCAATTAATCATCGAACCGTCATTAATCTTTAATATTAAAAATCAATTAAAAAAAGGTTTGAATTTTGAAGTTGGAGCGCGTTCACATCATTATAATATAAATGTTAATAATATGTTGTCATCAAAGACCAAAGTCCTTTCTAATCAGGAGGATAAATACGCATGGTCATTAGGCACTGATTATAACTTTGCAAATGATAAAAAAGTTTTTGGTCATATTTCCCGTTCATATAGATCTCCTCGATTAGATGAGATTATTACTGTTGGTCCTTCAACAAATATTAATCCTCTCAAACATCAGTTTTCTCATGATATAGAGCTTGGTTTCGAAAAAAAATCATCAAATGACAGATTTAAAATATCTGCATTCAGAAGTTTACTTAAAAATCAAATTTTCTATAATTCAACCTCTTTTGCTAATGAAAACTATGATCCTTCTATTCATCAGGGTGTAGAACTTGAATATGATAAAGAAGTTAATAAGAAATTAAATTTTACAACAAATAGTACCTTCATGAATTCATACGTTTCTAAAGGGACTTTTAAAGGTAATGATACTCCATACGTCCCAAGAATTAAAACTAATGCATCTTTGAATTACAATATTAATAAAACTGCTAACGCAAGCTTAACCTATAAATATTTTGGAAAAACTCGTTCAGGAAATGATGATGGTAATGTGCTTGAAAAATCAAAATCTTATCAAGTGTCAGATATAAAGCTTTCTTATAAATTTAAAAACATTACCGTTAACTCATTTATAAATAATTTTTTAGACGAAAAATATTATACTAATTTAATTAAAGGTGCAGCAGGTGGTTATGTTTATCCACAAGCAGGAAGAACATTTGGGTTTGAGATCCAAGCAGATTTTTGATTAAGTATTAACTTGAGTTAATTTAAATTAAGGTATAAAAAAAGTTATGAATACAAACAAACTACTCAAATATGCTTTAATATTTTCTGGTTCGATTGGTATTATTCTTCTTTTTAGAGTAATACCACATCCTCCAAATTTTACTCCAGTAATAGCTTTAAGTTTTTATATCCCTGTTTTGTTAGGATTTTGGTCTATTCCTTTTATTATATTGTCATTTGCAATAACAGATTATTTAATTGGGTTTCATAGTTTATTAATATGGACATGGTCTAGCCTAGCATTCATTGGAATTTTATCTAAATTTTCTAATGGAATGAAAAGTAGATTAACGCTTTCTACTTTAGGCTCTTGCATGTTTTTTGTAATTACTAACTTTGGGGTATGGTTAACCAGTTCATTCTATGAAAAGAGTATGAACGGATTATTGAATTGTTATATTATGGGTATACCATTCTTTACAAATACCATATTAAGTACAATTTTATATGGTATAGCTATTGAATTTTTTATATTTTCTAAATATTTCCAATCAAGTTTCATTGCGTTCAAAAAATAATTAATAAATTATTCATTTTAGTACATTATGCTTAATCTTTTCTTGACCAATAGATCCTCAACCTCTATCAAGTATATTAATCCTTTTTAGGGGGTGTAGCTCAGTTGGTTAGAGCGCCGGCCTGTCACGCCGGAGGTCGCGAGTTCGAGTCTCGTCACTCTCGCCATAACTCGTAAATTAAGATAACATTTATTTTTAACTTGTTAATAATTAATTATTAATATTTAATAAAAATAAAAATTAAAACTAATGTAGATTTTTATGAAACTTGAATTACATCACATCAATTTATCAACTCATAAAGTAGATGAAATGAATGATTTTTATTTAAAAGTTATGAAGTTAAAAACTGAGACAGAAGGTTTGCCTGTTTTAGAGAAGAAAAAAGGTTATTCAGGCAATGTTGCTTTTGTGTCTGATGGTAATATACAAACACATTTAGCGGAAAAAGATTTAAATGTATGTTTTAAGACGGGACATAACATTAACCCTCTTGAAAAGGGTCATATTGCCTATAGAACAGATGATTTGGACGCATTTAAACAACATCTAGATGAATTAGGTATAAATTATTCTGATTGGGGTGAAACAGCTGTTGCTGGATGGAAACAAATATTTTTTTATGACCCAGATGGGAACATTATAGAAGTCCATGAAGTTAAATACAAATAGACGTAATTTCTGATAATAATAAATTTTAAACATGATTGGTAGTTAAATTTGAAAAAGCCTAACATTAATTTGTTGGCTATTATAGTTGCAGTTCCAGTAATTGGAATGACTATTATATCACCAGCATTAACTTTAATAAAAGATGATTTAAATATTTCTTTTTCAGATACTCAATTAACCTTAACTTTATATTTCCTTTTTTTAGCTTTTGGTCAAATCATATCTGGGCCGTTTTCAGATAAATATGGAAGAAAACCAATTTTAATTCTTGGAGCGTCAATTTATTCTGTTGCTGCTTTTATGGCTTCGTTTTCCTCAAATATTGAAATACTTTTATTTTTGAGATGTATACAAGGGTTTGGTGCAGCAGCTTGTTTATCAGTTGGTAGAACGATTTTGAGTGATTGTTTTGAAATAGCTGAAGCTGCTAAACAAATGTCAAAAATGACGGCTATAATGGCCATTATACCTATTACATGTTTTATATTTGGTGGAATTCTAGCTGAATTTTTAGGTTGGCGAACTAATTTGATAGCCCTAGGCTTAATTAGCATGGTTTTGCTTATATTCATGTTTTTAATTTTAGAAGAAACTCTAGTCAATAAATCAAAAAGTGTAAGTTTTTTTAATATGTTTCTTGTGTATAAAAACTTAATACAGACTTCTTTGTTTAGACTTTTTACTATTACAACTGCCATGCAAACTTCAATGTTTTTTTCTATGAATGGCTTCATGCCATATGAATTTGCAAGAAAAGGCGTAAGTATATCAGAATTTGGTATTTGGTTTTCACTTACCTCAGTTGGTTATATTTTGGGAAATATAATAAATGGAAAGTTCAGCCCAATAATTGGTTTAGAAAAAATGTGTTCTATAGGAACTATATGTTCTTTTTTTACCGTTTTTCTATTTCTTTTAAACCATTATACAGGTACTAACGGACCTCTAACTTTATCTTTAATTTGTGTTGTATTTGGATGTTCTAATGGTTTTGCTGTCGCAAATAGTATGACTGGAGCAATTAATTCATCCAAATCGAATAAAGGATCTGCAAGCGGTTTAATGGGAGCATTTCAAGTCGGTTGTGGTGGCTTGGCAGGGTATTTAATTATTTTATTTGGAGGAGCTGAAGATTTCTACATATGTATTTTAGCTTTATTTATTATGTCAGGTATCTCAATTATATCTTCTTCATTTATTTTAATAAATAAAAATAAGCAGCTTGTTAAATAGATTTTTTTAGTGAAGATAATATTAAATTAAATAACGAATTCTTGTAATATGAATAAAGATATTAAAATACTAGATGCGCATCACCATTTCTGGGATCTTGATAAAAATTATTATCCATTTTTAAGTGACAAAATAGACAATGATTTTTTTTTAGGTGATTATTCATCTATCAGACATAACTATCTTCCAAGTGACTATGTTAAAGATACTAAAGATCATAATGTTGTCGGAACAATTCATTGTGAAGCTGAATGGGACAGGGAAGACCAAATTGGTGAAACGTTATGGTTAGATAAGCTTTCGAAAACAAGAAAATTTCCAACTGCCATAATTGGTCATGCCTGGTTTGACAAAAAAAACTCAGAAGCAATCATAGCCGAGCAAGCAAGCTTTGATATTGTTAAAGGCATACGTTCAAAACCCACTATTAGATTTTCTGCAAATAGTAAAGAATATGTCAAAAGTGGCTCTATGCAGGACTTGTCCTGGAGAAAAGGATTAAAATTATTAGAGAAATATAATCTTAATTATGATTTAAGAGTTCCTGCATGGCATTTGGAAGAAGCAACTGAAATAGTTAGATTAATACCGAATACAAAAGTAATTGTTAATCATGCTGGTTTTCCATGGGATAGAAGTAAGGAGGGTCTTGATTTTTGGAGGAAAGGGGTGAAAGCCATCTCTACTGAACCGAATACATTTATCAAGTTATCTGAGTTTGGTGTTAAAGAGCAAGGTTGGAATTACAAACAAAATGCAGATATAATATATGAATTGATTGATTTGTTTGGTCCCCAAAGATGCATGTTTGCTAGTAATTTTCCAGTTTCTAGATTAAAAATTACATTCGACGATTTATTTACTAATTTCAAAAACATAGTAAAAAATTTTTCTTTAGATGAACAAATATCCCTCTTTTCAGACACTGCAATTAAAACATATAATATCAAAATAACAGATATTGAAAAACGCTAATATATAATTTTTTTAAAATACAATAATTTGAATAAAATACCAAATATGTTAAGAGTTTCAGATATTTAAAAAAAACGGAGTCTTTTTTTGAGCATTCAATACACCCAAATTGTCAAAACACTTCCTTCTTCAGTTCCGTTTGTTGGTCCTGAAGCGCAAGAGAGAAGATTAGGAAAAAAATTTGAAGCCAGGATTGGCGCAAATGAAAGTGTTTTCGGGCCATCTCCAAAAGCGGTTTTAGCTATAACGGATGAAATAGGTCAAGCTTGGAAATATGGAGATCCCGAAAGTTTTGATTTAAAGCATGCTCTTGCTAAAAAACATAATGTTGCATTTGAAAATATTATAGTTGGAGAAGGTATCGACGGATTATTGGGTTATTTAGTAAGATTATTTATAGAGCAAGGTGATAATGTTGTTACAACTGATGGAGCTTATCCAACCTTTAATTATCATGTAGAAGGTTTTGGCGGTCAACTGCATAAAGTTCCTTTTAAGGACGACACAGAAGATTTAAATAATCTTTTGAATAAGGTAAGAGAAACTAAAGCAAAAATGCTTTACGTTTCAAATCCAAATAACCCTATGGGAACATTAAACTCAGTTAACGATATAAATAATTTAATTGAATATTTACCAACAGAAACATTATTATGTTTAGATGAGGCATATATTGATTTTGTCCCAACGGAATTAATACCTGAGATATCTTTAAATAAATCAAATGTTATTAGAATGAGAACTTTTTCTAAGGCATATGGAATGGCAGGATCAAGAGTTGGTTATGGTATTGCTGCAAAAGATTTAATTTTAAATTTTGAAAAAGTAAGAAATCACTTTGGCATGTCAAGAATTGCTCAAGTAGGGGCATTAGTGTCGATTAATGATAATAAATTTATTAGTGATGTTATATCAAAAGTTGAAAGTTCAAAGAGTAGAATTGCGAAGATTGCTCTAGCTAATAATTGTAAAGTTATTAAGTCTTTTACTAATTTTGTCGCTATTGATTGTTGTGAAAATGCTGATTTCGCAAAAAAAGTTTTAGAAAGTCTTATACAGCAGGGGGTTTTTGTTAGAATGCCTTATTCATTTCCTCAAAATAGATGTATAAGAGTTACGGCAGGTTTAGATAAAGATATAGATTTATTCGAAAAAGCTTTTCCTATAGCTTTAACGGAAAGTAAATGACTTTATTTTTATTATATTAACTTGTTATTTATTTTCTAATAACTAAATTAGTCTAATCAACAACATAATTATATCAATTCCTAGGGAGTGCTCACAATGTCACAAGAATATCCAAATACCCAACTATTTATAAATGGAGAATGGAGAGATTCTATATCAAAAGAAACTCTTGAAATAATAAATCCAGCTACAGAAGAAGTTATTGGTAAAGTTTCACACGCAAGAACACAAGATTTAGATATTGCTTTGGACGCTGCTAATAAAGCATTTACCGATTGGAAAAATGTTTCAGCATATGAGCGTTCAAAGATATTGAGAAAAGCTGGTGACATTGTTCGAAGCAGAGCTGATCAAATTGCTAAGTTAATGACCTTAGAACAAGGTAAGCCACTAGTAGAAGCAAAAATGGAAACTTTAGGCGCAGCAGACTCGATTGATTGGTATGCTGAAGAAGGAAGAAGAGCTTATGGAAGAATTATACCTGCAAGAGCACAAGGTGTTTTTCAGTACGTTTTTAAGGAGCCGGTTGGAGTTGTTGCAGCTTTTACGCCTTGGAACTTTCCTTTAAACCAAGTAGTTAAAAAAGTAGCAGCTGCATTTGCCGCTGGATGCACTGCCATAGTAAAAGGTCCAGAAGAAACTCCGGCAAGTGTTGCTGAATTGATTAAGGCATTTGACGAGGCTGGTATGCCTAAGGGGTCTATTAATCTTGTGTATGGCATCCCCGCTGAAATATCTTCATACTTAATAGCTCATCCAGTAATTAGAAAAGTTACTTTTACAGGATCAACAGCTGTTGGAAAGCAATTAGCCGCCCTTGCAGGAACTCATATGAAAAGAGCTACAATGGAACTTGGAGGTCATTCACCAGCTATTGTTTGTGAAGATGCAGATGTTAATGCGGCAGTAAAAATTCTTAGTGCTAATAAGTTTAGAAATGCTGGTCAGGTTTGTATTTCTCCAACAAGATTTTTAGTACATGACTCAGTTTATGATCAGTTTGTTGATGGTTTTGTTAAACAAGCCGAAGCTTTAACTGTTGGAAATGGTCTAGATGAAGGCGTTAAAATGGGTCCTTTAGCTCATGATAGGCGATTAACAGCTATTGAAGGATTTGTTGCTGATGCTGTTGAAAAAGGTGCAAACGTATTAACAGGAGGTAAACGTAAGGGTAATAATGGTTATTTCTTTGAACCTACAGTTATGACTAATGTTAGTAATGATTCAAGAATTATGAATGAAGAGCCATTTGGTCCTTTAGCTCCTATAAATTCTTTCAGCTCTATAGATGATGTAATAGATGAAGCAAATAGACTAAACTATGGTTTAGCTGCTTATGCTTATACAAATTCAGCAAAGACAGCTCAGGATTTAGGTCAAGCTATAGAAAGTGGTCAGGTTTCTATTAATCATCATGGTTTAGGACTTGTTGACACACCTTTTGGAGGTGTTAAAGACTCTGGATATGGTTCAGAAGGAGGGCCAGAGGGACTAGATGCATATATGACTACTAAATTAGTTTCACAAACTGGTTTATAAGTTCAATTAAATAAATATTTAAAAAGCAGTCTTCAAGACTGCTTTTTTTATATCTTATTAAGTTAAATTAAAATAAGTTTAGATTTTATAATGTGTATATATTTTTTTATATATTAATAAGGTAAAAATTTGAATAAATGGATTGCTGTTGATTGGGGTACAAGTTCGTTCCGCGCCTATTTAATAAAAAATAATATAGTTTCTGAACGTATTGAGACAAAAGACGGGATGAAATTTATAAATAATAATAGTTTTGAAAAAACATTTATTAATTTAATCGAAAATTGGTTAGATGATTATCAAACTATTGAGGTCTTGGCTAGTGGCATGGTTGGAGCACGTCAAGGTTGGTCTGAGGCACCTTATCAAGAAACTCCCTGTGATCTAAATAATATTAAATTTATATCACCATTGATAAATGATAATCGTATTGCTCTCAAAATTTTTTCTGGCATTTCACAAATTGATCAACCTGATGTAATGAGGGGGGAAGAAACTCAAGTTGCAGGATTTTTTCATGAAAACCCTAATTTTGAAGGATCTATCTGCTTGCCTGGAACACACAGCAAATGGATTAAGGTAAAAGATCAAAATATAGTAAAATTTCAAACTTTCATGACTGGTGAATTATTTGAAGTGATTTCACAAAATACAGTGCTTATGCATAGTGTTAAATCTAATAAGACTGATCAAGAAGAACTGTTAAAATCAGTTGATCTTATTTTTAAGAACCCAAGTCTTTTTGGAAATGCTCTATTTAAATTAAGGGCTGACGATTTAATAAATTCAAGGAATAAGATTATTTATAAATCTAGGTTGTCAGGTTATTTATTGGGTCTAGAGTTATTAGGGAGCATAGATTATTGGAAGAAAAGCAAGATAGCATTAATAGGAAATAAAGAATTAAACAAATTATATAGCTATGTTTTAAAAGATAAGGTGTCATCAATAGTTTTTTATGAAGCTGAAGATATGACACTCAAAGGTTTAAAGTATTTTAAAGAAAAAATAAAATAAGGATACGTTTTGTTAAATAAGAATAATATATTTAATTCAAGAAGACCTCTAATTGCTATTTTAAGAGGTATAACTCCTCTGGAGGCAGAGAGTGTTTCAGATGTTTTAATTGAGGCTGGAATAAAAATTATTGAAGTTCCTTTGAATTCACCTAAACCTTATGAAACGATTGAAAGAATGGTAAAATTTCATGGGGATAAAGGTATTTTTGGAGCAGGAACAGTTTTAAAAGATGACGAGGTGTCCAAGGTTGCAGATGCAGGTGGTAACATCATAGTTTCACCAAACTCAAATCCTTTAATAATTAAGAAGACAAAGGACTTGAATATGCTTAGTCTTCCTGGAGTTTTTACAGCCTCGGAATGTTTTCAGGCACTAGATGCGGGTGCGGATGGTTTAAAGTTTTTTCCTGCTTCACTTTTGAAACCTAAAAATTTTAAGGCATTATCTGCAGTATTGCCTAATGATATTATTTCAGTTGCTGTTGGAGGTATAGATGAAATTAGTTTTTCTTCTTGGATTGAAGTTAATATTACCGGTTTTGGTTTAGGTTCAAATTTATATAAGCCAGGTATGTTAATAGACGATATTCAAGCTAAAGCAGAAAAAATTGTTAAAGCCTATGATAATACTGTAAAATAGTTCTTATTAAATTGTTAATGTAATAAAAAAATGTCTGATGATTATAAAGAAATGAAAAATAATAAAGAAGATTTAGATTTTTTAGAAGATTTACTTCATCCAATAGAATTAAGACGTGATTTATTAATTGAACATTTACATATAATTCAAGATTACTATGGGTTTCTTTCTGAAAAAAACCTCACACTATTATCAAAATTACTTAAAATCAGTAAGGTAGAAGTATATGAAGTAGCGTCATTTTATGCTCATTTTGACATAGTTAAAAATAATGAAGTTCCTCCTCCTAATATGACCATTAGAGTATGTAACTCATTATCTTGTGAAATTTCGGGGTCTAGCGAGTTAGAAGCTCAATTACTTGAAAATTATAATAGTAAAGAAGTTAGAATTTTAAAAGCTCCTTGTATGGGTAGATGTTTTGCTGCTCCAACAGTTGAAATAGGTCATTACCATGTTGATAATGCAGATATCAATAAAATTAGAGACGCTATAAAAAACAATAGAATAAAGCCAGAAATTCCAGATTATGAAAATTTTGAAAATTATATAAATAAAGGAGGATATAAAAAATTCAGTGAAATTATTTCTAATATAAATGGTGATAATTGGTATGATGATTTAATAAAATCTGATCTCAGGGGATTAGGTGGAGCTGGCTTTAGAACAGCTAAAAAATGGCAACTTGTCTCTAACGAACAAGGTCCAAGATATCTTGCTGTTAATGGAGATGAAGGTGAACCTGGTACTTTTAAAGACAGGCACTATTTAGAAACAGAGCCACATATGTTTTTAGAAGGAATGTTAATAGCTTCCTTAGCCATCTCAGCTGAAAAATGTTTTATTTATATTAGAGATGAGTATCCAGCTATTTTAAAGATACTAAAAGAAGAAATTAGAAAACTCGAAGATAATAATATAATAAGCAAACATTATATAGACGTTCGTAGAGGAGCAGGAGCTTATATATGTGGTGAAGAAAGTGCCATGATTGAGAGCATTGAAGGTAAAAGAGGATTGCCTCGGCACCGACCGCCTTTTGTTGGCCAAGTAGGTGTTTTTGGACGTCCTACATTAGTTCATAATGTTGAAACACTCTATTGGGTGTCTAAAATTATGAGAGATGGTTCACATGTTTTTAACAATACAATTAAAAATGATCGTATAGGTTTAAGAAGTTATTCCGTCTCTGGAAGGGTAAAAAAACCAGGCTTATATCTTCTTCCCTCAGGTTCAACCATTTTAGATATAATTGATTCAGCAGGAGGGATGAGTGAAGGCCATACCTTTAAGGCGTACCAGCCAGGAGGAGCATCCTCAGGACTTTTACCAGCTTCTTTAAATAATGTTCCTTTAGATTTTGATACCTTAAACGAACATAATACATTTATTGGCTCTGCTGCAGTGGTAATACTTTCAAATCAAGATAAAATCAGACAAGTTGCCTTAAATATGATTGAGTTTTTTAAAGCAGAAAGCTGTGGTCAATGCACACCTTGTAGAGTTGGTTGTGAAAAAGCAGTAACTATAATGAATGAACAAGAATGGGACATTGAACTTCTAGAAGATCTTTGTGAAGTCATGGAAAGTTCGTCAATTTGTGGATTAGGTCAAGCTGCAACAAACCCAATTAGATCAAGTATAAAATACTTTCCAGATGAGATAAAAAATCATGCCTGATTTGGTTAAGTTTTTCATTAATGGTAAAGCTGTTACAGCAAGTGAAGATGAGAGTATATGGGAAGTTTCCAAAAGAGAGGGTAATTCTATTCCTCATTTGTGTCACAGTAATAAACTAGGTTATGAAGCTGATGGTAATTGTAGATCTTGTGTGGTGGAAATCAAAGGTGAAAGAACATTAGCTGCATCTTGCATAAGAAAACCGTCTAATGGCATGGAAGTAATAACAAATAATGACAAAGTTGAAAAATCTCAAAAATTAGTCTTAGAACTTTTGTTGTCTGATCAGCCAGAAAAAGAAAAGTCTCATAATCAAAAAAGCCATTTCTGGGAAATTCTTCAGACTAATCAAATATCAAAAACAAGATTTCCAAAGAAAGATTCAAAAATTGTTCCTTCGTTGGATAACAGTCATCCGGCAATGACTGTTGCATTGGATGCTTGTATCCAGTGTGGATTATGTATTAGAGCGTGTAGAGATGTACAGGTCAATGATGTGCTAGGAATGTCTGGAAGAGGGACAAATAGTTACCCTGTTTTTGACTTTGATGATTTGATGGGATCGAGTAGTTGCGTTGGTTGTGGAGAATGTGTTCAAGCTTGTCCTACTGGGGCATTAATGGAAACTGCTCTATTAGATGACAATAATGTTCAAACAGTTTTTCCTGACAAGCACATAAAAAGTTTATGTCCATTTTGTGGAGTAGGCTGTCAGACTAACGTAAGTGTAAAAGATAATTCAATAGTTGCAGTCAATGGAGATAATGGACCAGCAAATGAAAATAGATTATGTGTAAAAGGTCGTTTTGGATTTGAT
Source organism: Candidatus Levibacter sp. Uisw_134_01 (assembly GCF_047717795.1). Lineage (GTDB taxonomy): Bacteria > Pseudomonadota > Alphaproteobacteria > Puniceispirillales > Marisalimonadaceae > Marisalimonas. The sequence goes on from NZ_CP159808.1 coordinate 758,500, forward strand.
TATATTAACAGTCCATTAAGGTTAACAGAACCTTTGATAAGAATAGATAAAAAATCTAAAGTATGGGATCTAACAATAGAGAGTAAGGATGTTTATAAATATTTTAGAAAAGCTTCATGGGAAGAAGCTTTAGGTTATTCATCGAAAAAATTTAATTCAATTTTGAATAATAACCCAGTTAACTCTTTAGCTGGATTTGGCTCTGCCAAAGGCTCTAACGAAGAAGCTTATTTATTTCAAAAATTAATCAGAACTGGTTTTAAGACTAATAATGTAGATCATTGTACTCGTCTATGCCACGCGTCTTCCGTCGCAGCATTACTTCAATCTGTTGGCTCTGCTGCCGTAACAGCACCATTTACAGCAGCTAAAGATGCAGAATGTATTATAGTAATTGGTGCAAGGCCTGAACAAAATCATCCTGTAGCGGCTTCATATTTAAAACAAGCTGTTAAGAATGGATCAAAGCTAATTATAATGGACCCTAGAAAGCAAAACCTTTCTAGATATGCAACACACCATTTACAATTTAATCCAGGCCAGGATTTATCATTATTGAATGCAATGATTTATACAATCATTGAAGAGGGTCTAATTGATGAAGATTATGTTAAAAATAATACAGAAGGTTTTGAACTTTTAGAGAAAGAAATTAAAAGTTTTAACCCTCAAATAATGGAAAAAATATGTGGAATTAATTCAGAAATTATTAGAGAAGTTGCAAGATTATACGCAAAATCTAAAACCTCAATTATTTTTTGGGGTATGGGTATTTCTCAGCATGTGCATGGAACGCAGAATGCTTTTTGCTTAATAAATTTAGCTTTAATTACAGGTCAAGTTGGAAGAGATGGGACAGGATTACATCCGCTTCGAGGTCAAAATAATGTTCAAGGTGCTTCAGATGCTGGTTTGATACCTATGTCATATCCTGATTACCAAAGAGTAGATATTAATAAAAATCTATCAGAAATGGAAAGTTTTTGGAATGCTACTTTGGATCCTAATGAAGGTAAAACAGTAGTTGAAATTATAGAAGATATATATTCGAATAAAATTAAAGGCTTGTATGTTCAAGGTGAAAACCCTGCTATGTCTGATCCAGATCAAAATCATGCAAGAAAGGCCTTAGCAAAATTAGAACATTTAGTTGTTCAAGATATTTTTATGACTGAAACAGCATGGTACGCTGATGTTATTTTACCTGCATCTGCTCATGCTGAAAAGAATGGAACATATACAAATACTAACAGACAAGTTCAATTAGGAAGAGCTGTTGTAAAGACACCTGAAAATGTAAAACAAGATTGGTGGATAATTCAAGAAATAGCTAAAAGGATGGGGTTAGATTGGAATTATCAATCGCCAAAAGATATCTTTAATGAAATGAAACTAATCATGCCTTCTTTAAATAATATATCATGGGAAAGATTAGAAAGAGATGGTTTTGTCACTTATCCAGTAGAAAGTGAATTTGAATTAGGTCAAGACATTATTTTTAATGATGGATTTCCTACACTAAATAAATTAGCAAAAATCACTCCTACTAAATTAATAATGCCAAATGATGAATTAAGTAAAGAATTTCCATTAGTTTTATCTACTGGTAGATTGCTAGAGCATTGGCACACAGGCACTATGACTAGAAAAGCAATAATATTAGATAAATTAGAGCCTGACCCTATTATTTTCATGAATGAAATTGACAGTAAACTCTATGATTTGGACTTGAATAGGAAGGTGAAAATCAAAACCAGGAGAGGTGAAATGAGTATTAATATACGATTAGATGATGATCTTCTGCCAGGAATGATTTTCTTACCATTTTGTTTTAAAGAGGCCGCAGCAAATATTTTAACTAATTCCACTTTAGATCCTATTGGAAAGATCCCTGAGTTAAAATTTAGTGCAGCTAGTGTTCATCAAAATTAAAATTTAGAAGAAACTTACTTAAATAATTTTTTTATTTTACTTAATTATTAAATATGTTAACTAAATAGTTTACTAGGAAACTAATTTGTTCATTATGGTGGTTTTTTTTGCAAGAAAACTTTGAGGAAAATATAGGATTGTTAATACACGATGTAGCTAGGTTATTGAGAGTATTATATGATAGGCAAATGGCATCCATAGGTCTAACAAGATCACAGTGGTGGCTTTTAACATATCTACGATTTAGAGATGGAATAAATCAGTCTGAATTAGGTGTGCTTATGGATATAGAAAAAGCACCTCTGAGTAGATTAATAGACCGAATGGAATTAAAGGGATGGATCGTAAGAAAAGTTGATGGCAAAGACGGTCGAATTAAAAATATTTATTTATCTGATAATGTTAAGCCACTTATAGAATCTATGAGAAAAAAAGCTGCCGAGTATAGACAGGAATCTCTATCAATCTTGAAAACTGAAGACCTCAAAAAATTAACAGAACTACTTCAAACTCTTAAACAAGATTTATCGTCTAAAATATAATAAAGGAAATTCAAAAAAATGCAGGACGAAACAGATAAAGAAAAGAAATTTAAGAGATTTATTCTTTTAATATTCATTCCATTAATGACGATAATGTTTATTTTAGGATTTTTTTATTCTCTAGGAAGATACATAACAACAGAGAACGCTTATATCAAAGCGCCAATTATATCTATCCAGTCTCAAATACCAGGAAGAGTTAAGACGGTGTTTGTAAAAGATAACCAACAAGTAAAAAAAGGACAAAAACTTTTCAAAATTGATACAGCAAAACTTAAACTTGATTTATCTGAACAGAAACAAAATTTATTAACAATTAAAAAAGAAATAGATAATAGAAAATCGAAATATAACGAAGCAAGAGAAGAAATAAAATTAGCAGAAGAAGAAATTAAATACTATTTGTTAGAAATGCGAAGGGCTAAATCTCTAATTAATGTTGAAATAAAACTTGCTGAAGAAAAAGTAAAGTATCACCAACTAGAATTTAACAGAATTAAAAATCTAGTAAACAAGGGTGTTGGTTTAAAAAGTAAATTGGATGAAGAACAATACTTATACCAATCGGCTATTAATAATTTAAAAGCTGTAAAACTTAATAGTAATTTTGAAGAAATTAAACATTCTTATACATCCTCAAAGCAAAAACTAAATATTATTAATGATAAAGCTAAGACAATTTTAACTACGCTTAATGGAGATGCAGAGTTAAAATTTGAAGAACACCCTTTGTATTTAAAACATTTAAGTAAATTAGAGCAAATAAGTTTTGATATAGAGCAATCTACAATTTTTGCAGAACAAGATGGAATAATTGCAAAAATGAATTTAGAAGAAGGAGAATATATAGATATAGGGAAAGTTCTTTTTGCAATTGTCGATGAAAAAAATGCTTGGTTAGAAGCTAATTTAAAAGAAACAGAACTAACTAATATAAAAGTTAATCAATCAGCCGTTTTTACGCCTGATGCTTATCCAAATAATAGCTGGAATGCAAAAATTGAGAGTATAAGTCCAGCAACTGGCTCAGAGTTTTCAATTTTACCACCTCAAAATTCTTCTGGAAACTGGGTAAAAGTAGTTCAAAGAGTTCCCGTTAAAATAGCTATAGGCTCATCAATTATTAATGAGAATATACAAAATAATTCTAAAAAAGATCTTCGAGTTGGTATGACCGTTTCAGTTACGATTGATACAAAATATAAAAGGGATGTTCCTTTTATAATCAGACCTTTTTCATATTTCTTTGAATTGTTTTGAGATAATATTGAATACTTTAGTAACTGATACTCAGTCATCATTCAAATGGTTCATATTAGCTACAGCTACTTTTGTAACTATGCTTTATGCAATGAATGTAACCATAGCCTCAATAGCCTTGTCAGACATGAGAGGTGCTATGGGTGCAACGCAAGATCAAATTTCTTGGGTTGTGACAGGTAATATTGTTGCAACAGCAATTTTTACGCCTTTTGCTGGTTGGTTAACTTCAAGAATACAAATTCGTACCATTCTTATTTTTAGTGTTTTAGGATTTATTATTTCATCTATATTTTGTGGTTTATCTAACTCTTTAGAAGAAATTGTGATTTCAAGAGTTGCCCAAGGTGTTTTTGGAGCTCCTTTGCCTCCTTTATCACAGACATTAGTTTTAGCAGCATTCCCTGTTAAGCAAAGATCATTGGCAATGGCAATTTGGGGTATGGGAACTATTCTAGGCCCAGTTATTGCGCCGACCATTGGTGGATATTTAGGAGAATTACTTGATTGGAGATGGATTTTTTATACTTTAGTTCCATTTGGGTTTTGTGCTTTATTTGCTGTTATAGCTGTAGTACCTAAAAAGCCAGTTGTTGGAGGTGTATCACTCGACTGGATTGGTTTTTTAGCTTTAGCAAGTAGTGTTGCTGCTTTGCAGATTATGTTTGATCGAGGTGAAAGGAATAGTTGGTTTGAAAGTATTGAAACAATCATCGAGTGTGGAGTAGCTATTCTTGGATTTTACATTTTTATTTTTCATAGTTTAACTTCTAAAAGACCTTTCATAAATTTGTTAATTTTTAAGGATAGAAATTATACAGTAGGTCTAATTCTAATTTTTTTCTTTGGGATGTTAAACTTTGTACCAATGGTAATTTTCCCACCCTTACTTCAAGAGTTAAGAGGTTATCCTCAGTCTGTAATTGGCTTGATATTAGGTATAAGAGGTATAGGAACATTTCTTGGTTTTTTTATAATAGCATTCACTGGAAGAGTTGACCCAAGAATAATCATTTTCTTTGGTTTTTTTATTCAAGCTATATCAGGTTATTATATGTCAACTTTTGATATTAATATGAGTTTCTCAATGATTGCTTGGGCAAGTTTAGTCCAAGGTTTGGGTGTTGGTTTAACGTGGCCGCCGGTCAGTGTTATTTGTTTTGCTACTCTATCAAATAAATATCACGGCGAAGCAACTGCAATGTTTCATTTAATAAGAAACATAGGTTCTAGCTTTTTTATTTCAGTAAGTGTAGCTGTAGTTCTTCACATGGGTCAGGTGAACTTTGAAGAAATTGGTTCTATGGTTTCAATCTGGAATCAAGGAATAAATTTTAATAATTTAACGAATACTTTGAATGAACTAAATATAACAAAACTAACTAATGAATTAAATAGACAAAGTTTAATGGTTGGATATATAGATGCATTTAGGCTATATTCTTGGGTAGCGTTTTTATCAATTCCTTTAATCTTCTTGATAAAAATACAAAAAAAAGATTAGTTAATATTAAAGTGAGATTACATTGATATGGTTAATAATAATATTACACTTTTAGATGGTGGGATGGGACAGGAATTAGTCCATAGATCTTCATTTAAACCCGACAGTTTATGGTCAACGAGGGTGCTATTAGACGAATATGATTTAGTAGTTAATTTACATAAAGATTTTATTAAAGCTGGAGCTGACGGCATTACTATAAATTCTTATGGTATAACTCCACATAGGTTAAAAAGACACAACTTAGATAATATGTTTGTAACTCTTCAACAAAAATCAGTGGCAGCTGCAAAGCAAGCTATAGACGAAATGTCTTCAACTAAAAAGATCCAAATATATGGATGTCTTCCCCCATTAATTGGAAGTTATTATAGGACCGTTGGTATTAATAGAACCGAAGCTGTTGAAATATACAAAAAAATGATTGAAATTCAAGAAAGGGGTGTTGATGCTTTTATCTGTGAAACAGTAACCTCTATTGAAGAAGCACAAATACTTATTGAGGCCACCTCCGAAACCTCAAAAAAAGTAATCTTAAGTTTTACTGTTGATGAAGTTGACGGCACAATTTTAAGATCTGGGGAAAGTTTAGAACTTGCGTTAAATCAGTTTGATAATTCTAAAGTAGATGAATTTTTAATAAACTGTTCACCTCCAGAGTCAATGATTATGTCATTAGAAATTTTAAAAAAATTTTCTAAACCTTTTGGAACTCAGCCTAATGGTTTTGAGACATGCTTGCCTTTAACCCCTGGAGAGAACGTCTCTGTACTAAAAAAAAGAAATGATTTTAATCAAGAAAAATTTGTTAATTTTGTACTCGAATGTATTAATGAAGGTGCATCAATTGTTGGCGGTTGTTGTGAAGTTAGTCCTGAATATATATCGGCTATTAACAACAAAATATTTAATTTGAATAAATAGGAGTTAATTTTTAATGAGATTTAATGGAACTAAAAATTATATTTCAACTGATGATTTAAACATAGCGGTTAATGCCTCTATATCACTTGAAAAACCGTTGCTAATTAAAGGTGAACCTGGAACTGGTAAAACTGAATTAGCAAGACAAATATCTGAAAGCTTAGGATTAGAAATTATAGAATGGAATATAAAATCAACTACGAAGGCACAACAGGGTCTTTATGAGTATGATGCGGTCAGCAGGTTAAGAGATAGTCAATTAGGTGAAAAAAAAATAGAAAACATAGGAAATTATATTAAAAAGGGAAAAATTTGGCACTCATTTGAATCTAAAGAAAGAGCCGTTTTACTTATTGATGAAATTGATAAAGCTGATATAGAATTTCCAAATGATTTACTTCAAGAATTAGACAAAATGGAGTTTTTTGTTTATGAAACTAATGAAACTGTAAAAGCAATTAAAAGACCAATAGTAATTATTACCTCAAATAATGAAAAAGAATTGCCAGAAGCATTTTTGAGAAGATGTTTTTTTCATTATATACAATTTCCAGACAAGGATACGTTAGAAAAAATAGTTAACGTTCACTATCCTAACATCAAAAAACTGTTATTAGACAATGCTTTAAATAGATTTTTTGAAATTAGAGAAACTCCTGGTTTAAAAAAGAAACCATCTACATCAGAAGCGCTAGATTGGATAAAATTATTATTAATAGAAGACATTAATCCTATAGATTTAAAAAGTGATGGAAAAGATATTCTTCCAAAACTTCACGGGGCTTTAATCAAAAATGAACAAGATATTCATCTTTTTGAAAGATTGGCTTTTATAGCAAGAGGAAATAGATAAAGGAATGTTTTTAGATTTTTTTTTCAAATTAAAAAACTCTAGAATACCTGTAACGTTGAATGAATTTTTTACTTTTTTGGAGTCAATACAATTAGATTTTATTGAGTATGACGTAAATAAATTCTATTACATAGCAAGAACTAGTCTAGTAAAAGATGAAAGATTAATTGATCGATTTGACCTAGTTTTTAGTGAATATTTCAAAGGAATTGAATCAATACAATTAGATGATATTTTAAATTCTCTTAATGTACCAAAAGAGTGGGTACAAAAAATGTTAGATAAGTATTTTTCAAAAGAAGAAATGGAAGAAATTAAATCTTTAGGTGGTTTTGATGAATTGATGAAAACACTTGAACAAAGGTTAAAAGAACAGGAAAAACGTCATCAAGGTGGAAATAAATGGATAGGTACTGCTGGAAAATCTCCATTTGGAGCCTATGGTTATAATCCTGAGGGTATTAGGATTGGGCAACATGCAAGGGGTCAAGGAAAAGCAGTTAAGGTTTGGGACAAACGTACCTTTAGAGATTTTGATGATACTAGAGAACTTGACACTAGAGGACTGCAGGTAGCTTTAAAACGCTTAAGACAGTGGGCAAGAACTGGGGTAGAAGAAGAACTAGATATCGATGAAACAATATCTCATTCAGCAAAAAATGGGTATTTAGATGTTAAAACTAGGCAAGAAAGAGAAAACTCAATAAAAATTATTCTGTTCTTAGATGTTGGTGGGTCAATGGATGACTATATTAAGCAAGTGGAGAACTTATTTTCAGCAGCAAGAAATGTGTTTAAAAATTTAAACTTCTTTTACTTTCACAACTGTCTATACGAGGGTGTGTGGAAAAATAATTCAAGAAGATGGAAAGAACAATTTTCAACAACTGAAATCTTTAGGACGTATGGGAAAGAGTATAAATGTATATTTGTTGGTGACGCTTCTATGAGCCCTTATGAAATATTAATTCAGGGTGGAGCTAATGAACATTTTAATCAAGAACCTGGACAAGTCTGGCTAGAAAGGGCTATTACACAATGGCCCTCAAATGTTTGGATAAATCCAACTAAAGAACAACACTGGAATTATTCTCAATCAACTCATATGATCAAAGAAATATTTTCAGATAGAATGGTTCCTCTAACTTTAAAAGGAATTGAAGAAGCTACTAAAATTTTATCAAAAAAATAACTAACTAGAACTTATTAAATTGACTAATAACAGAAATATTCAAAAAGGACATGATGGTCCATACAAAACTCCAATTATTCTCTCTGAGAAAATAGTTCTTAAAGAGTGGATTGATTATAACGGCCATATGAATGTAGCTTTTTATACTCTTGCTTTTGATAATTCTCTAGATGAGTTTCTTGAGAATACTCTTGGCATAGGAGAGACCCATGCTTTACAAAACAAACAAGGTCCTTTTGTGCTTCAATCTCATTACCATTATCTAAATGAAATGAGCTTGGATGAAAAATTTAATGTAAGGTTACTAGTCGTTGATTGTGACGAAAAAAAAATGCATTTATGCCTTGATATTTTTTCTATAAAACAAAATAAAGTTATTGCTGTTAGTGAGACAGTTTTAATTAATGTAAACTTAGCAATACGTAAAACAGAAAAATATCCCATATGGGCTTATAATAGACTTCTGAAACTCAAAAAAACTCATCAAAACGGACAATTTCCTTCAGTCTTAGGAAAACCTATTGGTTTAAAGAAATAAAAAATTATGATTTTCAAACTGATATTAACGATATTTTGTTGGTTATCTGTATTACCAATTGTTTATGGTTTTAATTTTGGAATTTATTATAATTACTCAATTATATCTGTTTATGTCTTGTTGTTATTTTTAATGTTTATCTTTTCAAGACATATTACGAAAATCATTATCATGCTCTTGTTTGTTGTTACTTATTTGATTTTGCCTAATCTACCAAGAGAAGAAGAACTTGCAAGGGCAGGGAACTTTTTTATTATTTTTGCTGCTTTTCTTCCAAGCTTATGGTTATTAAGAGCTACAGCTATAACAATGCCATCAGTAGAAAAAACACAAAAGCTTTTGTCTGAACTTATTTCTACGAAGATACTTTCAGGTTTACAGGTAACATCTCACATACTTGGTGGTGTTTTAAATATTGGAACTTTTCCATTATTATCGTCGGTGATACCGCAAAATGCAAAAGATGAAATAAGGCAAGCTGCAGGAGAAGCAGCTATAAGGGGAATGAATACAGCTGTTTTATGGTCTCCGTTCTTTGTAAGTTTTGCAGTTGGACAGCTTTATTTACCTTCTAATTCAGCGTGGTTAGGCATAGCCTTTGGATTATTAGTAGCTTTGTTGTTTAATATAATAAGTATGAGATTTCTAATTGGAAAGTTGACATTAGGTTATCTTTTAGAAGCCATATCTTGTGTAAAACCAATTTTGTCAAGGCTATTAATCTTATCTGGATCCGTTCTATTTGTTGGACAAATATTTAATAAAACTGCCTTGAATGCGATTGTGATAGTTATTCCTATTTTAGTGATTTTTCAGATGATGAGGCGGCCTGAAACTACCAAATTCATTATTCAAAATTTGACTCGTTTGATTAAAAATTCTGGTGATGAAATGTTGTTGATATCAGTTTCAATGTTTTTAGGTTCGATACTAAGCGGATCAACTGAAATCCAAAATTTTATTAGTTTAAATATTGGTGAGAATTTCCCTTTCTGGATTATGATCATTTTACTCCCATTTGTGGTATGGTTTTTTGCTTTATTAGGAGTGCATCCTATAATTACTTCAGCTCCTATATTATCATTGTTTGGGCCTTTATTATCTGTTTGGGAAGCTGCTTTCTTAATGCAGGCTCATTTAATTGGGTGGTGTGCTGGCACGGCTAGTAGCTTTACCTCTCTTTCAGTATTAACAACTGCAGAAAATTTTAAAATTTCTATTAAAAAATTAATAATTGGACCCAATTTAATAGCAACAGGGTGTTTAACTCTTTTTGGATCTATTTTTCTGATTTTGTTAAATTACTTTTTGTAAGACATCATTAGTAATTTTTTTTCCTAATACGTGTTCTCTATAAGAGACATAACAAACACATATCATAATTACAGTTCCACCTATAATAACATATAGATCAAATTGTTCGTCAAATAAAAACAAACCAACCATTGAAGCCCATACAAGCTGAAGAAATAATATTGGTTGAGTTACAACCATTGGAGCTGCTTTAATAGCTTGTGTCATTGTTATATGGCCAATGGTAGCTATTAATGCAGTAAATGCTAATATTAATAACGCTTCTAGAGATATAGGTTCCCAGCTATATATTGCAGAGGGTATCAAAAAAAATGTTGTAAAAACTGATAACATTGCAACAATTTCAGATGATGAACGCTCTTTTGATACTATCTTAGCTATTAAATATGAGGCAGTAAATACAACTGTAGCCATAAGCATTCCAAACTGACCACTTTCAATCACCTTAAAACCTGGCCTTAAAATAATTAAGGCTCCAACAAAAGATATTATGACTGCTGTAATTCTATGTTTATGAAGTTTTTCTTTCAAAAAGATACAAGCCCCAATTGAAACAAAAATATACGTAAGAAAACCAATCGCTGTAACTTCTGCAACGGGCATTACAGACATAGCATAAAACCATAAAGTTACTCCAAATGAGTGAACTAATCCACGCAACAAAAACTTATTCATTAATGGTTTATTTGGTTTAACTTTTATTAATGTTATTAAAGATGGAGTTAACAGCAAGGTTCCAATTGCATATCTCAGAAAGGCAGCTTGTGGAGCAGGTACTTCTCCTTCTAAATACCTTACTGTAGCAGTAACGCCGACAAATAAGATAGTGGTTAACACCATCCACATAATTCCAATGATAGATTGATTCAAAATATAAAGCTTCCTAAAGTTATTACCATGTTAACTAAATTTTACTTTTAAGTCTAATAACTTTTCTAAATTACATGCCTTGATAGTTTGGGCCACCACCACCTTGGGGTGTTATCCAATTTATGTTTTGAGTTGGATCTTTAATATCACAGGTTTTACAGTGAACGCAGTTTTGTGCATTTATTTGAAGTTGAGGTTTGTTATCATTTAGAACTATCTCATAAACTCCTGCAGGACAATAAAGTGTCTCAGGATTATCATACAATTCTAAATTAGTCTTTATTGGTACATCTTCGTTTTTTAGAGTGAGGTGACATGGCTGATTTTCTTCATGATTAGTTCCTGAAAAAGACACATTAGTTAACCTATCAAAACTTATAATATTGTCAGGTTTTGGATAATTTATTTTTTCATGTTTATTTTTATTTTCTAAACTTTCATGATCAGTTCCATGATGATCTATGGTCCAAGGTGCATTACCTCTAAAAATATAAGTATCTAATGCGCTATAAACTATAGCTTTCCAGAAGCCCCACTTGAATGATGGTCTTATATTTCTAACTTTGTATAACTCAGACCATACCCAACTATTCTTAATCTGATCCTCAAAATTTGATATTTCATCCTTTGTATCAATATTTTCAAGAATAGTTGATGCTGCTATTATACCTGATTTCATAGCTAAATGTGTTCCTTTAATTTTAGGTACATTCAAAAAACCAGCCTCACAACCTACGAGCATTCCACCTGGAAAGGTTAATTTTGGTAATGATTGTGTTCCACCTTCATTTAAAGCTCTTGCGCCGTAGTTAATTCTTCTTCCACCTTCAAGAATTTTTTTAATCTCAGGGTGATGCTTAAAGCGTTGAAATTCCATATAAGGTGATAGATAAGGATTTTTGTAATCTAGCCCAACAACAAAACCAATTGAAATTTTATTTTTATCTAAGTGATAAAGAAAAGAACCACCATAAGTGTCACTTTTTAAAGGCCAACCTGTTGTATGAAGAATACTTCCAGGTTTACTTTTTTCAGGTGAAATCTCCCATAACTCTTTAATTCCAATACCATAAGTTTGGGGTGAACTTTCTATATCAAGGTCAAATTTTTTAATTAAAATTTTACCTAAATGACCTCGACAACCCTCTGAAAAAACAGTTTGCTTTGCGTGTAATTCTATTCCTTGTTCAAAGTTAGGACCTTCACTTCCATCCTTTAACCTACCCATATCACAAGTAGCAATACCAATGACTTTATTTTGCTCGTTAAACAAGACTTCTGATGCAGAAAAACCTGGATATATTTCAACTTCAAGTAACTCTGCTTGTTCAGCTAGCCATTTAGTGAAGTCACTTAAACTTATTATATAATTCCCTTTATTATGCATTTGAGGAGGTGTTGGTAATTGATATGATTTTGTTTCAGTCAAATATAAAAATTTATCATTATTTGCTTTAGTTTTTAGGGGACAATCTTTTGTTTTCCAATCAGGTATAAGTTCATCAAGGGCTTTAGTTTCAATTACCGCGCCTGATAAAATATGAGCTCCAACTTCAGATCCTTTTTCGACAACACAAACTGATAAATCTTTATTAGCATCTTTACTTAATTGTTTTAATTTTATTGCGGCACTTAAGCCGGAGGGACCCGCTCCAACTATTACTACATCATATTCCATTATTTCTCGATTACTCATAAACATCCCTTTAAAACATTTAATTATATTACTTAACAAAAAAAAATATACAGGTACTAGTAATTTTTGTTTTTTTTTAATAAAAGATAATCATTAAACTTTAATTTTGTATAAAGGTATCAAAATGAATCCAGATGTCGGTCTTATATTACTAATATTATATCCAATTGTTTTAGTCGGGGCAGTAGTACTATTTGGTAAGTTCTCTGTGTCACCAGATTAATTAATTTTCTTTATTAGTAGATTTCAAAGATTTTATTGTTGCTTCAAACGGCATTGTTATACATGTATGCCTGTTTGATATCTCTTTTATAGGCAGGAATATTTCAAGCTCTTTAGGTAGAGAGCTATTTATTTCTTGACCATTATTATTTAACCAAAATAAGAACTCTTTCATAAAGTCATTGTGAGGTACTGAATTGTTTTTAAATAATTGTACAACTAATCCAGCAGATGCTTCACATAGTGCGCAACCTCTCACTATAGCTGAGATATTGTTTATTTTTTTATTTATTAGATCAACCCTGACTTGAACTTCGTCCCCGCACATTGGGTTTTTCATATTAAATGAACAATTATAATGATCTATAGCAAAACTTTTTTTATTTTCTGCAGCAAGTTTTAAAATTTTTTCTTGATATATAGATAAAGTATTCAATTATTGATTTACCAATAATAATACTACACTTGCCACTGCTATTGCATAAAATACATATAATAAAACATGTGTGTTTTCATATACATTTTCAGCGGGAATACCCTCAGGTAAAGTTTTTTTATCTTTTTTCATAATTTCCTCTCATTTTAATTAAGTTTAATCTTCTTTGGCTTCAAAGTTTTTTACAAAATTATCAAAAAATTTTCCAGCAAGTTTTTTTGATGTAGAATCTATTAACCGAGACCCAAGTTGAGCTAATTTGCCGCCAATTTTAGCGTCTACATTATACTTTAATAGCGTTCCATCGTCATTTTCTTCCAATGTTACGTTTGCTCCACCTTTGGCAAAGCCAGCAACACCGCCTTTACCTTCTCCAGAAATTCTATAACTTTCTGGTTCAATTATGTCAGACAATTCAACTTCACCTTTAAATTTTGCAGATACAGGACCAATTTTAAGTGCCACAGTAGCTTTTAAATGTTGAGAGTCTATGGCTTCCAATTCAGTGCATCCAGGTATAGATGCTTGAAGTATAATGGGATCGTTAAGTGCTTTCCAGACTTCAGTTCTATTTGCAGGTATTTGATGTTCCCCTGACATTTCCATAGTACTAAACCCTCAGTTATTATTTTAATTAAAAGAAATATACTTGCGATAATATTATTACTAAGAAAACAGTAAAAATTTGTATGACTATTAATGTATCCGGACCAGCATCTCTATCAAATACTTTATTATTTAACATATAATTATAAAAAAATAATTTAAATTTTGAAAATGTAGAATTAATTTTATTCTCTAATTTCTGGTTACCTTTGTTAATTAATTTTAATAGGGGTAGTAATACTCCAGGTAACATTTTCCTATATATCCAATCACTATTTAAGACTGTAGAGTTAAGCTCTGGAGGATAAATTTTAAAATGCCACAAACATATAAATGCAAAAGCAGCGAATGTTAATAGCTGTAATTGTCCGACAACATGACTGAAATCATAAGGTTCATATATTATTTCATATGGTAATATTTGATAAAACATTGTTGGAAAAATACCAATCATTATACATAACGCAGAAGCTATTATCATCGCCACAATCATATTTTTTGGAGCTTCCTTAGTTTTAATACCACTTTCATGTGCAAAGAATGCAAAGAAAGGTATTTTTATACCCGAATGATGTAATACGCCTGCGGATGCAAATAGAAGCATGAAGTAGACTAAAACTAAACCTTCTTTTCCTAATGCTGACATAATTAGAGATTTTGCAACAAAACCGCTAAATAAAGGAAAAGCTGAAATTGATATTGCTCCTATTATAGTACATACTGCAGTAATAGGCATATATTTATATAAACCTCCTAATTCAGAAGCCTTACATGTTCCAGCCCGATAAAGGACTGCTCCCATACCCATAAATAGTAATCCTTTATATAAAATATGGGCAAAAGCATGAGCAACAGCTCCATTTATAGCTAATTCTGTGCCTATGCCAATTGCAACTATCATAAAGCCAAGCTGATTATTTAAACTATAAGTTAAGACCCTTCTCAAGTCATTTTCAATCACAGCAAAAAATATTGGATAAAATGTCATTATCGCACCAATTGCAATTAAAATTTCTGTTCCAGCAAAACATTTAGCAAAACAAAATATTGCCAATTTAGTTGTGAAAGTTGAAAGGGCAACGGTTCCAATTTCAGAAGCTTCAGGATAAGCATCTTGTAACCATCCATTTAGTAAAGGAAAAGCCGCTTTAATTCCAAAAGCAATAAAAATTAATTGACCATGAAGAGTATTAATATCAAACTTTGTAAGAAGAACGTTTCCGTCATTTAACAATAGAATAACAGCACCAGCTAACAAAAACATGCCTGAAATAACTTGGATTATTATGTACCTTACAGCTGATTTATATGATCTTGTTGAATTACCAGCTAATATAAGAAAAACTGATGTAAACGCAGTCGCTTCCCACCAAACAAATAAAGTAAGTAAGTCACCAGCATGTATTGCTGCTATTGCAGCTCCACTATAACTTATTATTGAGACATGCTGTTTCCAATGCTTTTCGTGAGCGCCATAAATAACATTCAAAGCAGCAGCAATATGAAAAATAATTGCAAATGGAAGTGTCAGAGCATCAGACTGAAATAAAATAAACTCATAATCCATAATATTTATAATTGAATGAATTCCAAATCCTAAAGTTAGAGAGTAGGACGAAATTAAAATTAAAATCATCATATAAACTTGTCGGATTATATGTGGTAAAAATGGAACTAGTAGTGCTCCAAGGACCATTATGAAACCAGGAGGTAAACTACTTATCATAATAATCCTCATCTTTCATAAGAAATGCTCTTAAGCTTACACCTAATTTGAAAATTACGATGCAAGATATAAATCCAAAAAAAGCTGGAAAAAAGAGAAAGTCTTCTATTGATGTTTCACCATATCTATGGCCAACTAATTCCAAGACACAAAATAATATACATAAAAAGAGTACAGACGTATTAATTTTACCAAATTTTTGAAATAGTAATTTGATCATTTTCCCACCATTAAAGAAGCTAAGTTTTGAAAAGGTTCAATAAAGAAGAATAATAATATTGTTAAAAAACATGTCATCAATGTTGGTATCGTTATTAATAATGGCACTTTAGCTGTTATTTCTTTTTCTTTCTTAAAGAAGAAAGCTCTGGCAGGTATTTCTAATAAGTAATAAACGTTTAAGATAGTAGAAACACAAAAAACAGCTATGACAAAAAAATAACCACTTTCTGCAGCACCTAGCATTAAAAAAAACTTACTCCAAGAACCTCCCATAGGAGGAACACCAATTATTGAAAGAGAACCTATAAAAAAGGCAATGAAAATTAAAGGCATAGATTTACCTTGACCATTTAATTCTGAAATATTTGATAATTTTGCTCCAACATAAATAGCACCTGCAACAAAAAATAAAGTAATTTTTCCTGCTGCATGAGTGACAATATGTAAAGCTGCACCTTGAGTTGCTAGGGAAGAAGCTAGAGCACCTCCTAGAGTAATATAAGATAGTTGGCTTATAGTAGAGTAAGCTAATCTTGCTTTAATATCATCTTTATAAATAGCAATAACACTTGTTGTTAAAAGGGTAAAAGAAGCTAGTCCAATTAGCCAAAACGATGCTCCTGTTTTTGATAAAAATTCAATTCCAAACACATTAGTTAAAACTAAAAGCATTGTAAAAACTCCAGCTTTTACAACAGCTACTGCATGTAAAAGAGCTGATACTGGAGTAGGGGCAACCATAGCGGCAGGTAACCATTTATGAATTGGCATAAGTGCAGCTTTGCCAATTCCAAAGACAAACATCATAAGTAAAAATGGTGCATATTTAGGATCAATTTTTCCATCTAACACACCATTTTGCGATATTTCAAGAGAACCGGTAATAACCCATACCCATATAATTGCAGGTAGAAGTAAGATAACTGACGAACCAAACAAAATAGACATGTACAAACGACCAGCTTTTTGAGCCAGTTCGTCTTGTTTATGTGTAACTAATGGGTATGTTGAAAAGGTTAGAATTTCATAAAAAATGAACAATGTTAAGAGGTCACCAGCATAGGCTATGCATAAAGCTGCGTGAACTGCCAAAGCATAAAAAGTTGAAAATCTGGTTTGACTCTTTTCTTTATTGCCTCTCATATATCCAACTGAATAGATTCCAGCAAATATCCATAATACTGAAGCAACTAATCCAAATAAAGCTCCTAAGGGTGTAACTGTAAAACCAATAGAAATACCTTCAGCAATTTGTAGGAATTCTAATTTAGGTTGTTCACCGTCTAATACAGCTTGTACCAATTTTATAGAACCCCATGAGCTCACAAGTCCTCCAATTGGGCCTAGTAAATCTCTTAAAATGGTTCTACCAGAAAGAAAAGGTGTTGTTGTACATACTAAGAGAGGGGGAAAGACAGTAATTAAAATTAAATATTCAATAGGGATCATTTTGAAAATCCCATTAGAGTATTTGCTGCACCTTCACTACTATTCACAATTAAGGAAGCGTCTAAACCAAAATAAATATTTAAAAAAGTTATAATTAAAAGAGAAATATAGATATAAGGATTTTCATTGATTATTATTTTTTTTATATTCTCATGCAGCCATAAAGCTTCAATCATTTTCCATAAATAAATCAGTGATAATGCTGAACTAAACAAAATAAGAAATACTATCCAAATTCCCTCTGAGCTGATAGTCGCTTTTATTAAATATAATTTTGATATGAAACCGGCAGTTAGTGGGAGTCCTGCTAAGCTTAAAGAACATAAAATAAAGCAGAAAAAAGTGATAGGCATTTGTCTACCTAATCCTGACAAATTATTAATTGTAACTCTTTTTTGAAGGTAATAGCCTATCGAAGTTATCGCCATGAATAAGCCACCTTTAATTAGAGCATGATTAAACATATGAATAAAACCTGCTGCAATACTAGCCTTTGAACCAATTGAAAAAGCAAGAGTTATATAGCCAATTTGAGCTATAGAAGAATGAGCTAATAAACGTTTTATGTCCTTTTCATAAATTGCCATTATTGTTCCAGCAAACATTGCTAATATTGATAAGGGAAGTATTACATAATTAAGAGTAATAATTATTAAATCATCTGAAATGTTGAAAATAGAAAATAATATACGTGCTAAAATGTAAAGTGACGCTTTTGTTGCAGTTGCAGCTAGTAATACTGAAACAGCTGAGGGTGCATATGAATAGGCTCTTGGTAACCAAATGTGAAGTGGAAAAACTGCAGCTTTGACCATTATTCCTGTAATCATAAAACCAAATCCAGCTATTAAAGCTCGGTTATTATCTATTTCTTTAAGTCTATTAGATAAGTCTTCTATATTTAAGGTTCCAGTTATGCTATATAACAAACCAACACCAATAACATAAAGAGTTGCTCCAACGGCACCTATAACCAGGTAATTATAAGCTGCAACTAAAGCTTGTTTATCTTTTTTTGCTCCCATTGCAACTAAGGCTACAGAAGCGAGAGAAGAAATTTCTAAAAATACAAAAAGATTGAAAGCATCTCCAGTTGTAACTAGTCCTATTAATCCTGCTATAGCTAACAGCCACAAACTATAAACTTTAGAAATTGAAGATTGACCTACTTCAAAAGGCATTAACTTATAAGAGAAGATAGTTGATAATAGACTAATAGAACTAATAATTATAATTGGAATTATTGAGACCTTGTCTATTACGTATTCAATTCCCAAAGGAGGGGCCCAGTTTCCTAAAGCATAGGATATGTATGTCTGTATTTGAACTTCTTGAAAGAGTAGTATTGATAAAATAAATGTTAACACTGTAGTTAATAGTGTTAAAATCCAACTAATAAAAGCGTTAGAAATAAGCACTACGAATAGTGACATCATCAAAGGACAAAGAACTACTAAAATTGGAAGATTTTTAATTAAAATATCTGTCATTTTACAAATTTCGATTTTAATTTTTTACTTGTTTCTATTTCATCATGATAATCAACTAAATCTTGTGCAGATATGTCATCTTCTTCAATGCTCCCATATTCTGAATTTATTCTTAAAACTAAAGATAAACCAAGAGCAGTGGTAGCAACCCCAACCACAATTGCTGTAAGGATTAATACATGAGGCAATGGGTTAGAATAAACTGTATCAAGCGCTTCATTTAATATTGGTGGTGTTGCACCAGCAATTTTACCAAAGGTGATGTACAATAGAAAAACTGAAGTTTGAAAAATAGCTAATCCTACTATTTTTTTCAAAAAATTCTTTCTTCCTATAACTAGGAACAAGCCAATCATCATTAACAAAAATACGATCCAATAGTTCCATATACCTATAGATGAAGAGATCATTTTAACTTGCCTTTCCTGATTTAAAACCAATAAAGGCATTAAATAAGGCTATCATCACGTTAGAAACTGTAAGTCCAACACCAAATTCAACTAGTAATATACCAATATGCTGTCCTGATTGAGGAGTTGAGCCCAGTGGGTTATAAGATAAAAATTCTTCGCCAAGAAAGATCGACGCAATTCCAACCCCACCGTAAATAATACCTCCTAGTGCTAACAACAATAGATTTATATTTGAAGGGAAGAGTTTCTTACCTTTTTCTAATCCAAACACAATCGTATATAGTATGAAGGCGCTAGCAACTATAACTCCAGCCTGAAACCCTCCGCCAGGACCAAAGTCACCATGAAATTGGACGTAAAGACCGAATAAAATTATTGGTGCAAATAGTATTTTAGTACAAACTCTTAAGATTGGATTTTTATGCATTTCGACCAACCTTCTTCTTAATTTTAGATTTAGTGTCTTTGGAGAATTTTTTGTTGTTTTGTAATAGAACTAAAACAGCGATACCTGCTGTAAAAACAACAATTGTCTCACCGAAAGTATCGTAACCTCTGTAACTGGCTAAAACAGAGGTAACTATATTAGGTATACCAATATCATTGCGTGATCCTAATATATAGTCAGGAGCCACATGTTGATGAATAGGTGAAGAAACTAAGCCTATTTGGGGTAGGTCATAGCTACACCAAATTAATATAGCACCTAATATTATGCATGATAGAGCTGGAATAAATTGATTATCAATAGTTTCTTCTTCTTTTTTAGGCAAATAAGCCATTGCTGCTAAAAATAATACTGTAGATATTCCTGCACCAACTGAGGCTTCAGTAAATGCAACGTCGACTGCATCAAGAGTTATAAACATCAATGCTGCAACTAGAGAATAGGCGCTAGTTAATATAACAGTAAAAATAACAGTTCTTGTTTTAAGAAGCGCAATAGCGATAGCAAGCATTACGGTAACTAAAAAAGCATTTATAATTAATTCAGATATCATAAAAGTTTGCCAATCTTTTTACCTACAGGTATTAGTTTTTTTTGGCGAGCTAAATTAGCTGTTACATGACTTGTAACAGGACTAGTAAAAAAAATAAAAATACCAATTAAAATTAATTTCACTGTAATTAGAGACCAACCAGATTGAACAATCATTCCGAGCAGAAAAAATGCTGTGCCTCCTGTGTCAATCATACCTGCAGCATGTATTCTTGAAAAAACGTCAGGAAGCTTTATGAGGCCACAAGCTCCAATAATAATAGACATAGAACCTATAAAAAAGAAAATTCCTGTAATGATGTCTTTTATAAATTCCATTATTTTTTAACATCCCCTAGAGACCCAGTACTAAAAAGCTTTAAAACTGCTACCGTTCCAATAAAATTTATTAAGGCATAAACAATAGCTATGTCGAGAAACTCTGGCCTTCCAGTATAAAAGCCATGAAGAGCAATTCCTATAACTATTATAGTTCCTAAAGTGTTTATAGCTAAAACTCTGTCAAAAGTAGTTTTTCCTAAAATAATTCTTATCAATATTAAAATTCCAGAAATTCCACATGCGATAAGAGCCGCTAAATACATTAGATATCTCCCTCTAACCACTTAACTTTTTTATCCATTACATTGCTTCTTACGTCATTTCCAAAGTCTGAATTAAGAGCGTGCACTTCAAATTTATCTTCATTAATTTGTGTTGTAACAGTGCCTGGCGTAAGGGTAATTGAATTTGCGTAGGTTACTTTAGCAACGTCAGTATTCTGGGAAGATTTAACTATGAATATTTCAGGGTTTATATCACCAGTTATTATTGCTTTGGCGGTGCCAATATTAGAGTTAAATATTTCTTTGAAAAGCCACAAAAGGTAATTTAACAATCTTGGTAAAAAAAACAAAGGTAGACCTTCGTCATCAATTAAGTTAGCTCTCTTTGCTAAATAGACACAAAAAAGACAAGATATTACTCCAAGGCTTGTTATCAAAAAGGTATAATGACCAGACATTAATAGCCATAGACTTAATAAAATAACAAAAAGTAAAAATGACTTCATAATGTAAAAAAACCTAACTTTAGAATTTATTATTTTTAACTAAAGTTAGGCTCGATTTCAATAAAAGTTTTAAACTTTTATGGTTTAGCAAACGTTTCCACCTGCAGGCTCTTTTGGATGATGTTTTTTTCTTTTAAGAAATTGCCAAATTCTCTGTAAGTATTAAGGTCATGTGCTTGCGGTCTTAGCGCAAATCTAGATAAGGTATCTTTATAAGCTCTTTTGTTTAACTCATCGTCAAGGCCTTTCCTAAATGAAGAAAAGTCTTTCCATGTAGACTGAGGATCATTAACAATTGTTAGTGTGGCTTTTTGAATAGCCTTAAAAAACTTATCAAAAATAGGTTTTTTTCTGTTTTTTGCATTTGCAATATAAATTAACTCTTCATAAGAGGGTACACCATGCTCTTCTGGATAAAAAGCAAGGCCAGGATGGTTAACTATATCCATTTGATTAAGCTCAAAATTTCTAAAAGCACCAATTACAGCGTCTACTTTTTTAGCAATTAAAGAAGGTGACAGAGAGAAATTAATATTTATTAATTCAACGTCTGACATTTTTAAATTATATTTCTCAAGCATTCCTGACAATAAAGCTTCTTCAAATCCACCTACTGAAAAACCAATTTTTTTGGCTTTTAAGTCTGCTATCGATTTTATAGGGCCATCCTTTAAAACAACTAGAGAATTAAGAGGAACGCTTACCAATGTTCCAACTCTTACTACAGGCAAGCCCTGGTCTACTTGAATATGTAGTTGGGGTTGATATGAAATTGCTAAATCTAATTTACCTGCAGCAACTAGTTTTGGAGGGTCATTAGGGTCAGCTGGTTCAATCATTTCTACATCAAGCCCAACTTCTTTAAAAAAACCTCTTTTTTCAGCTATAATTAAAGGAGCGTGGTCTGGGTTTATAAACCAATCTAATCCAATTGTTAGTTTGTCATTTTTTGCATAAGCAAAGTTAATTGTTAATGTTAAAAATATTATTGATAAAATTCTTATTATATTATGCATTGTGCATCTCCCTCCGCTGGTTTTAACCAGATCAGGTTATAAGGGTTAATTTCTCAGCAAGACACATGTCTAGCACCCCTGGCAAATAACATTTTTTACATTATTAGGAAAAAATCAATATGTTTTTTCATTTCCACCAAACATATTTGCTGAGGATCATGTCGGTTACTTTGTATAACGTAATTGTTATAAAAATTAAAATTATTAAAGCTGCAAACATATTGTCAGTTTGAAGTCTAGCGTTACTATAAATCATAAAAGAGCCTAACCCTGTGCTGCCTCCTATCCATTCACCTACGACAGCTCCGATAGGGGCAAAACAAGCAGCAACACGTATGCCAGAGCATAATCCGGGAAGGGAAGATGGTATTTTAATTTTCCAAAAAACTTGTGCTTTTGTAAGACCGATAGTTTTTCCAGCATCAATTAGTTCTTGAGGTACCTTATTTAAAGCATCAGTAAAATTTGAAGTTATAGGAAAGAAAACAATTAATACTCCAATAACTATTTTGCTGCTCATTCCATAGCCAAGCCATAAGATTAATAGAGGAGCTAGTGCAAAAACTGGTATTGATTGACTTGCAAGTAAAATAGGCATCACCCATCGCTTAAGTCTTTCTGAAGAAGATATTGTTAGCGCAGTAACTATCCCTATAATAGTTCCTATAAATATTGAAGCTAGAATTTCAACTAAGGTATAAGACGCATGCTTTAAAAGTAAGTCACAGTTAGTATAGATGGACATAAAAATTTTAGACGGAGGTGGTAACATGAATGGAGGAAGATTAAAATATACACAACAAAATTCCCAAATCGCAAAGATTGTAGCTGCTATAATTAAACCTCTAAGCATGTGAACCTTATAAAAAAAATATTTGATAATATAAATATATATATTAGAAAAAAGTACAATGCAGAATTATTTATTTACAAGTGATATTTTTAAAGGCTCTAGATATGAAAAAGGTCATCCGTTAGATATGGATCGAGTTTGGCCAAGTGTTGAACTTATTCAATTAATGGGATGGGTCAATGAAGAGCAAATAATCAAAAATAAACCTGCTGAAATTGATGAATTAATTAAATTTCATGATTTAGAATACGTTAAAGCGCTTAAAAAAGCTGAGGAAGAGCTAGACCTTCCAGATTATTTGAAAAGAAAATATAATATTGGAATAGGTAACAATCCAATTTTCAGTGAAGTTTTTTCTCGGCCAGCGTCTGCAGCTAAAGCATCAATTAAAGCTGTTGAAATGATAGCTAATAAACAAGCTAAAAAAATTCTTAATATATCAGGGGGTACACATCATGGTAGAAAATCTGAAGCATATGGATTTTGTTTTTTAAATGACTGTGTTCTTGCAATTTTAAAAGCATTAGAATTAGGTTTTTCTAAAGTTTTATACATTGATATTGATGCTCATCATTGTGATGGGGTTCAAGATGCCTTTCTTAATAACGAAAACGTTACTATAATATCAATCCACGAAAAAAACAGATGGCCACAAACAGGTAAGTTAGAAGAAAACAATATTAAAAATATATTAAATTTTCCAGTTTCTGAGAGCTTTAACGATTCAGAGATTGACTATGTAATTAACAATGCAGTCATTCCTTACGCTAAATCAATACAGCCAGACTTATTAATCATACAAGCTGGAGCAGATATGCTTAATGGAGACCCACAATCTAGAATATGTTTATCTAATAATGCATATTGGGGAGCCATTAAAGATATTTTATTGTTATGTGAAAGTTCAATAATATTAGGTGGTGGTGGATATAATCCATACCTTACAGCAAAAGCATGGGCAGGGAATTGGGTTTTGTTAAATAACCGAGATGATCTTTTAGATAGTGATATGCCAGAAGAGTGTAGTAATTTATTATCTTCACTTAAATGGAATAACAGTCGCGTAAGAATGGGAATACCCAATCAATGGCTAAAATCTTGGCGTGATCACGATGTTAAAACAATTGTAAGCTCTGAAGTAATATCTCTTGTAAAAAACGTTTTAAGTATAAAAAATTTATGAATATTTTTTTATTAAATTTATTACAAGTGGCAATATTAGGATTTTTCCTAATTATAGCTTCCCCTAAAACTATATTTGCAAATCTACAAGTGCCTGAATTTACAAAAACAGTTTGTGAAATTACTATTAATAAAAAAGAAATTAAAAAATTATATTTAGAGATTGCTGATAGTGAAAAGAAAAGATCCTACGGTTTAATGAATAGAGAAGAAATTATGATTGACAATGGAATGTTGTTTATCTGGGACAAAAGTGAGAAAAGAAATTTTTGGATGAAAAATACTCTATTAAACTTAGATTTATTTTTTATAAATATGAAGGGTATTATTGTCGAAATTTATAGAAATGCTAAAGCTTTAGATCAAAAAAATATAAGTAGTAATGAAAAGGTAACATTTGTTTTGGAAATGAATGCAGGTGAGTTGAAAAGTCAAGTAGGTGACAAGTTAAATTGTCCTATTATTAAATATTAATTTATATTGATAAATTTTATTAAGTAAAACAAAACTAATGCTTGCTTTTACCAATTTCTAAAGTATAAATCGAGATGTTCGGGGCGTAGCGCAGCCTGGTAGCGCATCTGGTTTGGGACCAGAGGGTCGGGAGTTCGAATCTCTCCGCCCCGACCATTAATCTCTAGTTTTTTCAAAAAACTTAACTACATCAATCAGAATATAAAGAAACTATAAAAAAAATATTGAGTAAAATAATGATTTTGTTATTTTAGAGTTATGAGTTCTGGAATACTTTTGCTTTTAGATGATGTTATTGCATTAACTAAAAATGTATCAATATACTCGTCAAAAATTGGATCATCATCAATTTTAACTTTTAAGAAAGTATCTGGTGTGGTGATTGATGATATTGCTGTCACTCCTAAGTATTTATCTAAGATATCACCTTCTAGCGAAATACCTATAATATTGAGGATAATTAAATTTTCTTTAATAAATAAAATTTTAATTATTTTACCAATAATTTTATTGTTTTCATATTTTATCCCTCAATTGATTTTACCTATTCTTGTTTTAGGTGCTTTTTACTTATTGTTTGAGGGAGGTGAAAAAATCTTAGAATGGTTAGGATATTATAAGGAAAGTTATTCAAAATTAAAAATTAATAAAATGAATAATGAAAATAAAAAAATAAAAGGAGCAATTAAAACAGATTTTGTTTTATCCGCTGAAATAATGTCTATAGCTTCTAATGAAAATCTTAACTCACCCATAATTGATCAATTTTTAATTTTACTACTTATATCAGTTTTATTAACTGTAGTAGTATATGGGTTAGTTTTTCTAATTGTTAGATCAGATGATTTTGCAATTTACTTGATTGAAGAACAAACAAGTTTAATTTTACAAAGATTTGGGCTTTTCCTTATAAAAATAATTCCATATTTATTAAAACTACTCTCAATAATTGGCACATTTGCAATGATTTTTATTGGTGGCGAAATAATTTTTAACGCTATTCAAAATTATTTCCAAATATATTTAGTCAACTTGAATTTGTTTTTTAAGTTTGGAGTCGTTCCTATTTATTTATGTGTTGGATTAATATTATCAATAATTACAAACTTAGTATTCTTTTTAGTTAGAAGATTGAATTTTTTCTAACTTATTTTTTATTTCATGAATAAGAATTAAATTATCATCTTTAAGATATTTTATAGAATCACTATAAATAGATATTAATGCATCAGGATCTTTACTCTTTTGATAACAATTCTCTTCATGTTTTATACATTCCTTAAAATAGATTAATGACTTTTTATATAACCCTAATTCAGAATACACTTTACCTAAAAGTTGTAAAAGTGGGCCCTTAAGACTTAATTCATCGTTAACATAATGTTTAGTATAAACCTTATATTGCCTCAATGAAAAATTCTTACAGGAATTGAATTGATTGAGTTTAAACATATAAAAACAAAACTTATAACTGTTTGTTATTGTAGCCTGATGTTCGACTCCCATTTTTGAAACACAATACTTTAAAATAACTTTTAATTCTTTTGATATATTTTTAAAATCTTCATTTTCTTCATAATGATCAACACATCTAACTCTATACCTCATCGACAATTGAATATCTTTTTGTTTGATTTTTTTTATCTGAGTTTTTAAATGTTCTATCGCTTTTGAATGCATTTTTTGATCAAATAAATATTGATCTAAGTTTGATAAACTTTCTTTAACTTCGTCATGATCGGGCAAAAATTTATTTTGTAAATAATTGAATTCTATTTCAAAATGTTGAATAGCTTTTTTATGAAGCTCAGCCTGTTTATAACTTTGTGCAAGATTGTAAATATAAATATAATAATCTTCGTCAAGTCCATTATTTTTTTCATAAAGGTATAAATATTTTTCTAGATCTCTACATGCTTCATTAAATAATGATAATTTTTCAAAAATCATAGCCCTTTGATCGATTAATCCCATAAAAAAAACACTATTATTTTTTTCATTTATTTTAAATTTTTTTAAAATATCATTTATATATTCTAAACCTTCATTTAATTTATTTAATTCTACTAAACAGTATATTTTATTAAACACAGTTTGTGAAAAAAGATCAGATTTATGATCATAAAACCTAACAAAAAAAGGCCAAATAATATAAATAACTTTAAGACATTTTTTAAAATTTTTATTTTCCATTAATGAAACAACTAAAAAATTTAAAATTTGACATACATACGTATGATTAAATTTTGTTTTTATAAAAGTTAAAATTTTAAATTTATTAAACAAAATCTCTAATTCAGAGTATTTTTTTTTCGAATATAATAATTGTACTTTATTTAAGAGATGGCGAATATTAATTTCTTTTTCAATATCTTTTAACTTCACTACTTTGTTATTTTCGTTAAATAACTTCTCTGCTTGCTTAATTTTATTTAAATTACAATAATTAACAAATAAATCTTGCCTTTCAAAAATAGTTAATAGATGAAATTTTCCAAATACTTTTTCTCGCATATTCAAGGTTTTTTTCTTTATATTAAGTGCTTCTTTGAAATTGCCTGTAGTAGAGTTAAGTGAACCTAAATTTCCTAAAACCTGGATGTAAAAAGGACTATGTTCACCAAACTTGATTTTAACTTGTGGCTCTAGTTCTTTATAAATTTTAATTGAATTATTATAATTACCAATTTCACCATAATATTTTGCTAAAGTATTTTGGAGCACATAGAGCTCATCTGAATCGCTAAATCGTTTTTGTGATAAATCTAACAAATTAAGGATTAGTTTTTTTGATTTTTTAAATTCACCCTCTTTTAAATAAAGCAAAGCTAGTTCTATCCCAGCCTTAACATAATTTAAATTTTTGTTATTTTTAAGTTTTTGAAAGATATTTTCAAATGTAATAATTGCTTTTTTATATTTACCTAACTCTCCATAAGATTGACCTAAAGTTATATCTAAATTTTCTTTTATTTTTTTTGGATATGAGGTTTTATTCAAAGATGAAATGAACTCAATTGTCTTTATATATTGACCATCTTGTATTAAAAAGTCACAATATAAACCTTCGAATCTAGGTCTCATCATTTTAAAATGATTACTTTTATTTTTTAAAATAATTTGAGATAATTTAATACCAGAAATGTTAAAAATATTTTTTTTCAAAAAATTTAGAAACAAAAACACTTGATTGATCACATCATCTTTAATCTTTTTTGAGTTTAAATTAATAAATTGATTATAAAATGATGAACCATCAAAATTCTTGTTAATATATCTCAATAATTTTCTATTATAAATTTCGTTTTCACTTAATTCAAAAAAATTTAAAATAAAATTAAGGTCTTTAATTTTTCTTTGACTTTTTTTGTTATTTTTTAATATTAACCCATGTTTAAGTCCAAATATTATTGAATACTTTTTAAAGGAAGATATATTGTTGTATTCTTTTAAGTGATAACAAGTTTCAAAAAAATTATAATTAAAATTTTCTATTGTAGTATTTCTTATCTTCATCAATAAAAACTCATTTCACATATACATATTATGAATAATTAAATAAAAATCATATCTTTTTTATTTTTAATAATACTTTCAAACACTATAAAAGCAGACAGTTATTTTGATAATATTAAGTTAGTGACTTGGATTGATTTTTAATAGTTAATACTCTTTCTGACATTTTTTTAAACATTTTATTATTTTTCATTTTTTTATATATAATACTTAATTCCATTAAAGGCTCCATAAGGATAGGATCCATTAAATTGAATTTTTTTTCATAAACATTTAATATTTTTTTATAAATTTTTTCGGCTTTGGGAAAATCACCTTCTAATGTGTAATTTTTAGCTAATTGTTTTGACATTCTCAAAGTAGTTAAATGCTCAGGACCGTATTTTTTTGTAGCTGTATTTTCTAGTTCTAAAAACAATTTTGAAGAATACGGTATGTTATTTAAATTTCGATATCTTAAAGCTAAAGAATTTTTGGATTCAAATACGTGATCACTTAATAATCCAAATTTTTGTTCCTGTTTTGGAATTATTTCATTTAGAATTTCAACTGATTTTTCAATATCTTCTTTTCCAAATAATTTTGCTAATTGAAGCTTAAAATCTAAAATAATTTCGTGATTATGTCCAAAATTTTGATGAACTTTTTTAATTAATAAATATATGATTTTTTTTGCTTTATCATTTTCATTCAAACGTCTAAGAACTTTAGTGTAATCAAATAAAACCTTTATTAAATAAAACCTTTTATATGAATATATTTTCTTTAGAATTTTCAAATTATCTTCATAAATATGTTTTGCCTTAATTAATTTATCATGATCCAGGTCAGAATTATTTAGATAAATATTTGCCAATCTAATGTTTATTTTAATAGTATTGATATGATTTTTACCAAATTCTTTTTCTATTTCTTTTATTCTAAGTAAAGTAATTTTTTTTGAAATACTAAATAAATTATGTTTATAAAAAAAAAATACGCAAACAGTTAATAAATCATTTAATTGTTTTTTTTTAATTTTATTTTGGAAGTTTTGTGACAATAAATAATCGTAATTTTTATTTTTTAAAAAATGAAAATTAATTATTTCTATTCCAAATTTACGCCAACCCATATAATTAAAAAATCTTAGGATTTTAGTAAGTAAATCAATTTCATTATAAATGTTAATTGTTTTTGAAGACGTCAGATAACTAGAACCAAATTCTTTAATATCAATTATCCTCCATAATAAACTAATATATTCTAATTTTGAAATATTAAAGATATATAAAAAAAATGATTTAGAAATTAAGAGTTTTTTGGCGATATTTTTTTTTTTTATAACTATGGCATGAACGGGAGAATATTTTGAAATATAATTTAAGAAATTAGACTCACTTTTATTTTTTGTTATTAGAAAAGAAGACGTAATAAAACTCATATGTATATCTTTAACTGCTTTGTCTCTGATTTTAGGCATAGTATATTATCCATTAAATTCTTTAAGTGGATCTGGCTGATTCCCAACTAAAAAAAACTTTAATCTATCATGAAAAAGCTTATATTTATCTCCATCATATATAAGAAGCTTTCCTATTGATGCTCTTGCTATAGCTATCTCAGTTGGGGATAAGGGGTTTTCCTTATATTCTTTTTGATTATTAAAATACTCAGTCATCATTTGATCGTCTCCATAATCAAACATGAGTGCTAATAAACATAGAATTTTATGAATTAAAAAGTCATTACCTTTAGGTAGATTTAACCATATATTATCAAAAGCTTGAGAGATATTTTTAGGGACAGTTTCTATTCGATTTAAAATTATTTTATTTTCTTTTACACTCTCATAGAAAAAATTTAAGTAAAATGGATCAGCTCCATTTTTTTGTTCATTTTGACTGCATTCCCATACAAAATCTAAAAATATTTTTTCTGATGTCTGACCATCAAAAATCTTATTTAAAAATTCTTTTATATTATTGTTGGTGAGACCCTTCATGGGGTTCGCTGTTTTAAAACTTAAGATTTTTAAGTCTTGCAAATGATCTAAAGTTTTTTCTACAAAAATATTTTTATTATCTGTTTCTACCCTATAAGAAATTATAAACTTAATATTTTTTATGCTAATTCTTGGTATTACTTTACCAATTGATTTTTCAATATCCCTATTTGATTCATCTAAAGCATCAATAAAAATTAATATTTTTTTATTTTTTAAACCCCTACCAATTTGAGATAACAAATTCGGAAATAAATTCTCCTTCAAATCTTTTAAGTTTTCTGAAAGCCAATCTGTTATATTAAGTTTAAATATCTCACATAACTGAGCAATTAAAGATCTGAGCATTACCTCAGGTCTATCTCTAGAATCTTGAGACATACAAAAATGATAAATACAATGATTTATATTCTTATTTTCTGATATCAAACGACACATTAAAGCTGTTTTACCTTGGCCAGCAAGTGCTTTAATTACTCCATAATTTGTGCTTGATTTATTCACATAATTTGTAAATTCTTTTTGTATATTTTCTCTTCCAACGAAGAGATTATTTTTTTCTAAAATCAAATCGTCAAAATTAATCTTTGGGTCAGGGGGTAAGTTTGGAGTAGGTATTGAATTTGATAAAAAGGTTTGGAATTCATCATAAGTACCTATAGTTTTTCCATCTATTTCTGAAGAAGTCTTATAAGAAATATAATTTAACTTATTAACACTTCCTGAATTTAAAAAAAACAATTCATTAATATCCATCTCATTTGAAGATATGTTAAAATGAAGTAAAGGGTATAATGAAATGTATTTTTTTACATCACCATCTATAATCAGGCATATTTCTTTATCGGGTAAATCATTATAGAACTTATCATTAATTTCCTTGGGTAAGCTTCCAGATATATGAAACACCCTTTTATTTACTCTGACAAAAATTTTCCACGATAATAAGAAAGTTAAATTTTTAAAAACGTTAATAATATCTTGGAACTTTTGTATAATAAAATTCTGATCTACTTTTTCACCATGTACAAGTTTATTACGAAAAGACACTAGATCTTCTAAGATCATGTAAATTGTATATTTTTTATTATTAGAATTAGTGATTTTTTGTTCCAAATTATTTTTAAGTAAAAGAAGGTTTTTATCATTATTTTCTTTATTTAAAAATTTCAGTAATTCTCTAATTAAACTTAACCAACTTCCATCTGAAGGTGCTCTAATTGTTTTAACTATAAGATTGTTAACTTTAATATTTTTTTTGTCTATTCTGTTCGCATAAACATTAATTAATAAAACTCCTAAAAATCTTAAATAAAGTCCCAGAACTGAACAAATTTGATAACCAAATTGAGGTTGATTAATACCTTGATCTAAATTAGTTTTGCTTTTAATTATTTCATTAATTTTAGCACTCAATGGATATGGAAGTAATTTCACTAAATTTTCGTCAGATATCTGTTTTAATTGGTCGCTTTTACTAAAATATATTTCATTAAATTGTGACATTAATTGTCCAATTAAGTTATTTTGGTCAGATCGACTAAGAATAGACATTAATAACTTAGCGACATTAGATCTAATCTCTTTGGGGTTAGACCCATCATTCTCCAGTAAAGAGATTAAGTAATCAAACTCAATTCTATCATTTTTATTTAAACTATTTATAAATTCTTCAAAACTCATTTTATGACCTTAAATATTTTTTTATTAAAGGAGTAAAAAGTTTCCAACTTTTTTCATGATTACCAGTATTATTTTTTTCATAAAAAAGGTAAATATGATCAAAAATTTCACGTTCTAGTTTAGGTTCAAAAATATTAGTGTTATATTTTTTTTCAAATAAATCACAAATATCAAATAAATTATAGTATGACTTTGTATCTTCAAAACATTTTAAAATATTGTATATTAACTTGTTTTTAAGGCCGTCTAAAGTCACCTCTAGTTCTTTTTGATTTATGTTTTTTTCAGGAATTGTAGTGTTAAATATTTCATCATCATAAAAAAATTTCGATTTTATTGCACCAGTATAAATTGTAGATATCAAAATGACATTTGATTTTACAAGTAAATTGTAAATATCAATTATGTTCATATTTTCTTTAAGGTAAAAGTTTTCACCAATATGCAAATTTTCTATGCCAATTAATAAATATCTATTTTTATCTTTTAAATCTTTCAAGCCATTATCTAATGCTTTTATGTGATCAGTGTTATTTATGAAATAATAACCCTTAGCCTTTTTTAAAGTTAATTCAATTTGACTAATAATAAATCTAGTGAATGTGTAAGACGACATACTAAGTCCATCTTTTTTAACTACATAAGAATTTACATGATCAATTTTTCTTTTACTTAAAATTGAATGTGGAACTTTAAAAATTTCTTTTATAAAAGTTATTTTATCAAAACCTGGATATGACTTAATAACTAACATATTTAATTTTTCATTTTCTAAAAAATCATAAAACTTAGTTTTGTATGTTTTATTTAGTCTTTTTTTAGTTGAGTTCATTACATGATTAAAACTTTCAATATTACCTAATCTTTCATTTTCATATCTCTCAAACCATATCTTTAATGTTTCTCTTTCAAACAAACTATCAATTGAAATTTTTGAGTCTTTTAATGAATAAAACTTTAATTCAAAGCTTTTATTGTCAAGGCCATTTATTATGAATAATGGATATAAATTAAGAATTTTATTAGTCTTATTTATAAAAAAAGGTTGTAGAGTGTTTGCTTTTAAATCTTTTGGAAGCTTCACTGTTTGATTAGTTAATCCTAGTTTTGTATAATTAAGATCTAAATTTGGTTTAATATAAATTATATTTTGAAGAAATTTTGCTTTTTTAATTTTATTAAATATAAGTCTTCTACTTGATTTTATCTCTTTAAGAGTGACCTCTAAACTACCATGACTAAATAAATTTCTATAATGAATTAATTTTGATGTATCAGAATTATTATCATTTTGGCTTCCAAAGTCTTCATCAATTAATCCATCTAAAAATGTATTAAGTTTACGATTAATAAAGTAATTTTTTATAGTTCTAGAAATTAAAACCCATTGTCCAGTTGTTACATTGGATCTAAGAAAATCATATAGAAGTTTGTTGATAACTTCGTCACTTTTTCCTGTATTGAGATATTCAGCAATCCACAAACGACCAATATGACCAAAATATTGTTCGATTAATAAAGATGTTTCATCACCGGTTGTCTCTTCACCACTTATATCAATTTCTAAAAGAAGATTTTCAAGACTGACAGCTATGTTCTGATGAATATTTTCTATAAGCTTTTTATCTATCATAACAAAATAAACTATATATTATTTAAATTTGATTATGAATAAAAAAAATAGCATAAGAGTTTTGTTAGCTAAGCCGTTTCAGAATTTACAAAAATCTTTTTTAAGCTTTTGTTTAGATCAGTTTTTTATCAATGAATAGAAACAAAACTAAATTTATATTTTAAAATCTTTTTTTATTAGAATAAAATTTATATCTTAATAAATTCTTGATCCAGCAACATAATAAATATCATTTGTATAATAGATGTATACTAATATTTATTATATAGTGTACATAAGAGAGTAAGAAATAAATGCGTACTCAAGCTTTAAACAGTCAATATCATTCAAGAGCAATTTTTGCCATTTTTTCATCTAATATTGATTTTTATCTACTTGCTCACGAATTTAATATGATAAATAAGGTATTTAGAGGTATACGACATGCTTAATGACGCATATGGAAATCCTGTTGGAACACGTTCTGTTGAGGCTCGCGACGCTTACGACTTGGGTATCAGCAGATTCCTTGGTGCAGAGCCAAGAGTTTCTGACTCGTTTGAAGCTGCTATTAATGCTGATGAGGGCTTTGCACTTGCACATATTGGTCTTGCTCGCAACATGCAGTTACTAGCCCAACCTGACCGTGTTAAGGCAAGTCTTGGGCAAGCCCGAGCACTAGCGTCAGGCTTGAGCACAAGAGAGCGTTCTCACATCAATGCATCAGCTTTACTTTTGGAAGGTAAGGCTGCAGCAGCACGAATTGCAGTTTATGAACATGTAGAGAAATGGCCTGCAGATGTAATGATTGCGCAGATGTGCACAAGTGTCTTTGGCTTGATCGGTTTTTCTGGTTTACCCGGACGTGAAGCTGAACAACTTGCTTTCATTTCTCGTTTGTCGCAACATTATGGCGATAACTGGTGGTTTCGCACTCAATTGGCGTTTGCCCAGTTGGAAGTGGGGCAGCTCGTTGCGGCGCAAGCCAATATAGAGGCTGCGATGGCTGCCAATCCAAAAAGTGCGCATACAGCGCATATTCGTGCTCATCTCTATTATGAAAATATGGAAGATAAAGAAGGGCTTAACTACTTAACAAACTGGTGTGAGAATTACGATCCATCAGCAACGCTGTACAATCACATATACTGGCACGTCGGTCTTTGGTCTTTGGAAACCGGTGATTTTGATAAGATGTGGCATGTCTTGGATATCAATATTTCACCAGAACGAAGTCAAGGTCCACCACTCAATGTCATGACGGATACTGCAGCATTGTTGTTTCGCGCAGAACTTGCGGGCTTAAAAGTTCCTGTCGAACGTTGGAAAAAACTAAGTGCATATGCGCTTGCAAAATTTCCAAAGCCTGGTCTAGGATTTGCTGATCTCCACGCTGCTATTGCTCACGCACGTAGTGGGAATCGAGACGCACTTGAAGTCATAATCGACTGCGCTGATGGGCCAGTAAGCGATCTAACCAAGACGCTTGCGATAGGGTATAGGGAGATGGAGGACGAAAATTGGGGCATTGCCGCCGAACAATTCTGCAATGCTATGCGTGATCACGCTCGTATTGGTGGTTCTAATGCGCAACGCGATCTTATTGACTACTCTTTGGCAGCGTGCTTAGTCCACGATGGTCGACGTCAGGAAGCCCGAACGCTTTTGTCCATAACAAGGCCGCAAGCAATTTCTAAAGAAATAGTGGCGGGTCTATAGAGACAGCAACATTTCTTAATGATTTTTCCACTATATCATTAAAATTATAAGATTATTCTTATTTTAATTTAATAAGCAGGTCCGCAGTACGTCTCTGGTTTGCAACAACACGCTCACGATCTGCTTGAATACGTTCACGCCGGTTGGCAATGTCATCACCAAGTTCTAAGATGCCTTTGGTATCTTTCTCAACGCGATGAACCAAACCAGTAGCCTCTTTCTCTGCTATATTTGCTCGCTCAAGCAGTTTTTGTAAACGCTCTGTATTCGATACCACACTTTGTGAATTCGCATTTGGTGTAGCTTTAGTCATTTGCTTAGCAACGGATCCATCGGCCCACTCAGCATTCTCAGAAATCATCGTATCTCCCTCATCGACGACTGTCTCGTTAGCCTCAGTAATCAGACCGTTAACAGACTGCAGCATTACATTAACTTCAATCATTTTTGCAGCAATATCGCGTAGGGTATCGTTTAGATCAGAGCGCTTTTCAAGCTGCTCAATCCGAACTTGGTTCAACATCCGTACCTTGAAATTGGCCTCAACGTCAGAAGATGGATCCAAAGCTTCAAGCATTGCAATTCGACAACTATACAGATCATTGACGTTATCAATCGCGATTGACCTATTACCCATAAAGGCTGAGGTGTAGTTTCGTTGCAGTAACGCACGATTTTCTTCAATGTCTGCAAGTAACAACATAAGCTCGGCATATGTTGTCGACACTTCTGCATCCAGCTCAAAAATCTTGCGTCGGTTCTTACGAATATTCAATTTATTTTCAGCTATTAAATCGGTTTTGTTTGCCATGGTGTCACCTATCATTCTGTAATTTCATCAAACTCGGCGTGATCGAGTTCTGGGATTGTATGTTTAGTTGATTGCATCAGTTTATTCATGTAAATCATTCCTTTATTCGGCTCGGACAAGTGGCAGAAGCGATAAATAAAATCAAATATGTTTTCAGCTTGGTCAGCTGTTACAACAACATGGAATTGCTCAACATCAAAAGAGCCTGAAACACCCGCCACAGTTTTCTGTCCAATCATCGTGCCAGCTACATTATAAAAGTAAACTTCATTTATACCACGATTCATAAGCTCGGGGATTAAGTTATCAGTTCCACCCTCATATAATATACCTGAGATAAGCCAAGTATAATCAAGGTAGTCCAAGGTTGGATCAGTTTTAACTTCAGAAAACGCCATCTCAGGTACCTGAATATTTAGAAAGGATAGATGGCGGAACGTAGGTGGCAGCCTGCATTAGAGGCGTTGCGTACATAAAGCCCATACCAGGTGTGTCTAACTTGCCAGCCAAGAAAACTCGCTCAAAAACTCTGTCAACTTCGTCACTTGAAACCATCACATTGACGACATCACGTTCGGCATCGACAGCTACGCCAAGAGCACCTAAACGCTCGCGAATTCCTACACCCATTGCCCCATGCACAGTTGATCCTTGAATACCCACCTCCAGTAAAGCATCAGTAATGATCTCGCCATAACCATGTTGCACAACTGCCGTAATAAGTGTTGCTTCTGTTAATGTCGTAAATGAACGTTTCATTCCATCTCTCCTTCACGAGCAACGCGGCGTTCCTCTAGTTTTATTTTAAATTGAACATAAATACCCAGTGTCAAAACCGCAACAATAGGACAAATTGAGGCTGCTGCCAAAATACCAAAGCCATCAGTTGATCCAAGCGCATTGCCAAATCCAAGGCCCATCGCAAGAACCAATGGCACAGTCACAGGACCGGTTGTCACACCGGCTGAATCCCAGCCAACATTCACGAATTCTTCTGTTGACAACAGGGTTAGTATTAGCCCGA
The DNA here is from genome assembly GCF_047717795.1 of Candidatus Levibacter sp. Uisw_134_01. Taxonomy (GTDB): domain Bacteria; phylum Pseudomonadota; class Alphaproteobacteria; order Puniceispirillales; family Marisalimonadaceae; genus Marisalimonas. The sequence continues at coordinate 795,614 of NZ_CP159808.1, forward strand.
GTGTGTAGCCCGGTATTAAGATGTACATAATATGAAACCCGTAAATAAGCTTCAGAACACCCAGCATGATACCGGTGGCAACGCCAAAAGCGACCGCAAACATTAACATAGATTTTTTAAAAGCACCGTTGGTCAAATTCTGCACTGTCATTCCAAGGGCGTTTAGAGCAGGCTCTGCAAGTGTTGCAGAAAGACCTAATACCCAAGCAAATAGACCTGCGATCCCGACACCGACAGTAACGCTATATAGCGGGCTCGCCGTGATTGCATCAATTGACGTAAATGCACCTGCTATCAATCCGCCTGATTGATCTCCAAGCTTCGCTAAACCATAAGTCAAGCCGATGTTAAATATACACATTCCGACCACTGCGAGAATAATCCCGTAGTAGGTAATGAATGCATTTTTCAGCTTCTCACGCAAAATTACTAACAGCACCACTGCCAAGAAAATCACCAACGGTACAATAGCTCGCACACCCAATATAACTTCAGTCCAAGGTGTTGCTTCGTACCACTGTGGCTGAGAGGTTGCTGATTGCGCTGCCAATTTGATTTCAGCTGCCTTCTCGATGATGAGTTCCGGTGGAACTGTATAGGCTGTGTAAAAGCTCAACAACAATACACCAAGAATTGGGAATACAGATGCCAGTGTAACAATACCAAAGCCGGACAAAGAAGAATCTGCACCTTTACCGGCTGCCGACGCGACACCGATACCAAGCGCAAGGACTAAAGGCACTGTAACTGGACCGGTGGTAACCGCACCACAGTCCCAAGCTAAACCGACAATTTTAGTCAGCTCAGGGTCCATAAAAGCGATGACGCTCAAAATCAAAGTTGGCAAGACGCTCATAAAAATCATTGGCTTCAAACTCCAACCACGTAAGAACCTGACCGTTCCTAGAACGGCCGCCAAACCAACGCCAAGTCCAACAAGTAAAACAGTTGCCCCTGAGCGATCATTTAAGAGGGTAAATAGATAAGGTGCCTTTTCAGGATCAACGATAGATCCAGCCACCTGTAATGCACCAATCGCAGGCTCTGCAAAAGTTACACCAATTCCCAATAAGAATGCGATACATAAGACGCCGGGCAACGGTAGTTTACGAGGCAAAGTATTACCAATGATCTCACCAAATGGCATAAGCCCAAGCTTCAACCCTTCCATAAACATCATCAAGCCAATCATGACCGCAAACAATCCGCCTGCAATGATGCTTGCATCCATAACAGGTGTTTGCAGCACAAGATATTGAAAGAGGGCCAAATAAAGGGCCAGTGGCACAACCGCACGTGCTTGATCAATGAACCGAGTGGACAAATACGGTTGGAGAATTTTTAATACATCACCGCCACCTAATTTCATTTTCGGTACAGGTTGCGGATGTTCTTTGCCATGACGATCAAACAATGGCTCAGGCATTAATTCTTGGAATGGTATCTTTTGACTGTCGATTGACATCGCTTGGATGTAATCCCCAAATCGGATGGTATTGCGTCGTGCCATAATAAAACCCAATAATTACTAATAATTCACTATTACTTGTTTTACATTTTGAAATCAATACAATTTTAATTAATGAATATATAAGCGCACGCTTTTAAAACAGGAACCATGCGTCAAAGGTTTGGTTTCTAGAACCTGCCTCAGGCTTCCAAGTTGACAGATAATGATAAACAACCTTTTCCTGCTCTTCTTTATATGGGCAGGATAGACGTTTGAGGAATACACACCAAAGATATAATCTTTGAACTCTGATATTTCATATTATCTCTTAAGATATTTGAGGTGTTTCAAAGGAATTGATTAAAATTGTTGTAACGTTATATTGATCATATTAAAGATTTTTTGTATTCGATTGTAATATATTATAAGTTAGACAGACGTATTTTAATAAAAATATGAGGGATATACTATGAACTTTGCCAAAATAAATGACATATCAATACACTTCAATTATATCAATAATGGTGTAAACAAGCCAACTGTAGTTTTTTCTAATTCGTTAGGAACAGATTTTCGTATTTGGGAAAGTTGTGTAGAAAACTTATCCAATGATTACAGCATACTCACATATGATAAAAGGGGGCATGGACTTTCTGGTCTTGGGAATTCACCTTATGTAATTGATGATCATGTTGCTGATCTTATAGATTTGATGGATCACCTTAAAATTTCAGAAGCAGTGTTAGTTGGTCTTTCTGTGGGTGGGCTTATAGTTCAAGGTGTGTATCACAAACGACCAGATTTAGTTCAAGGATTAATCCTTTGTGATACGGCAGCTAAAATTGGTAATGAACAAATGTGGAATGATCGTATTGCTATTGCTCGTGAAGGAGGTCTAGAAGCTCTTTTAGAAGGTAACATGCAACGTTGGTTTTCACCAAATTTTCATAAGAATAGGCAAGTAGATTTACGTGGATATGAAGCTATGTTTACTAGAACACCTCTAGAAGGTTACATAGGTACTGGTATGGCTATTCGTGATGCTGATTTTACAGACAAAGCTCCTTCTATTTCTGTGCCAACAACTTGCGTTGTAGGTAGACAGGATGGGGCAACTCCTCCGGAACTTGTAGAAGGAACTGCTAAAATAATACCGGGTGCAAAATTTGAGATAATTGAAGAGGCTGGCCACATACCATGTGCTGAACAACCTGAAAAGGTTGTGAGTATAATAAAGGAAATGATAGTATCACTTTAAACTTGGTATTCTTTTACATCTAACACTAAAAGATTTAAATTTATTTGATTCAAACCAATTAAGATTATTTTTTAAAAAGAAATTTCAAATGGATGAAACAAAAATACCAATTTTAGTTGGAAGTGGACAAATAACACAACGCGAACCTGATGTGGAAAGAGCTCTTTCACCCATAGACCTTACTGCTGCAGCAGCAAGGAAAGCAATTGAGGATACAGGAGCAGGAGATACTCTTTTAAAGTCGATAGACACAATGGTTTTAATTCGTTCTTTTTCTGATACCAGTTGGCGTTTTAAATGTCCCTTTGGAAAATATTCAAATCCACCGCTTTCATTAGCTAATCGTCTAGGTGCAGAAAACGTTAAACATCATATTTATACTCATCCTGGAGGTAATATGCCCCAATGGTGCGTAAACAGAATGTTTGAAATGATTGCTCGTGGTGAAATGGAAATTGGGATGATCGCTGGCGGAGAGGCGTTAGCAACTCAAAAAAATGCCCAAAGAAAAAAAACAAAACTTAATTGGGATGAAGATATTGGAGATCAATTTAAAGAATGGGGTATAGATAAAAGAGGTTGGTCAAATATTGAGGATCGACATGGCATGGCTGGTGCTATATTTGCTTATCCTATGATAGAAAATGCTATTCGTGGGAATGAAAACCGCTCAATCGAAGATCATTCTCTTGCAATGGGTAAGTTGTTTTCTAAGTTTGCATCAATTGCTGCAAATAACCCTCTAGCTGATAGAAGACAAAGTTTTTCAGCAAATGAAATTGCTTCAGTAAACTCTGACAATCCATATATAGGTTTCCCATATACTAAGCTTATGAATTCTAATGCTTTTATTGACCAATCTGCGGCACTTATTTTAACATCTGTAGCAAAAGCAAAAGAGTTAAACATCCCAAGAGATAAATGGGTGTATCTTCATGGTTGTGCTGATGCCTATGACCATTGGTTTTTAAGTGACCGTATTAATTTTTATTCATCTCCTGCGATGTCAGTTGTTGCTCGTGAGACATTTGAAATGGCTGATTGTACGATAGATGATATTGACCTGATAGATCTATATAGTTGTTTTCCTTCTGCTGTTGAGATTGCATGCAATGAAATGGAAATTTCACAAGATGACCCAAGAGGTTTAACTATTACAGGAGGGTTACCTTATTTTGGAGGTCCAGGTAATAATTATGTAACTCATTCTATTGCCGAGATGATTGACAAAGTAAGATCTCGTCCAGGTAGTAAAGGCCTAATTACTGCTAATGGAAACTATATTACAAAACAATCAGCTGGTATTTATTCAACTGAACCGATTGATAAACAATTTTCTCCCAAAAACCCAAGTATATATCAAGCTGAAATTAATTCTAAAAAAGGACCCTCTTTCACAGAGTTTGCAAGTGGGAAGGCAGTTATAGAAACTTATACAATTATCCATGATCGTGAAGGACCCTCATTTGGAATTATCTTTGGCAGATTAGAAGATGATAGTCGTTTTATTGCAAATACATCTAACGACATTGATTTAATGTTAAAAATGACTACTGAAGACTTCTTAGGTGTTTCAGGAAATGTTAAAAATAGTGAAGGAATAAATATATTCACACCAAAGTAATATTTATTTACTTCCAGTTTGGTTTTCTTTTTTCTAAGAAAGCTTTAAGCCCTTCTTGAGCATCTGGTGTCATTGCTACGTTGCAGAAATCTTCAACAGCATTTGCGACTCCTCTTCTGTAATCAAGGTCATTAGTACGCATAAAAGCAGCTCTTCCTAATTTAATGGCCGTAGGAGATTTATTGGTAAATGTAGTAGCTAACTTTGTTGCTTCATCTAACAAATTTTCTTGTGGAACCTTTTTATTGATTAAACCCATTGATAATGCTTCATCTGCATCAAACTTACGGCCACTAAAGAGTAAATCAAAAGCACGATAACGCCCAACTATTTTTGGCAAATGATTAAAGTGAATTGCGGGTAGTAAACCCAAGTCAATTTCAGGGTATCCAAATGAAGTTTTGTCAGAAGCAATGACGATATCGCATGAAATTGCTAACGTCATTCCTCCACCTCTTGCAGCTCCATCAATAACAGCAATTGTAGGCTTGCTCATATTGTACTGAGTGTCCCAAAGTTTTATATATAATAATTCAAGAAATTTTCGTACTTCCAATATTGGTTTATCTATTAAGATATCTAAATCCAGACCAGCGCAAAATATATTTGGTATAGAGCTGCTTATCATTACAGCTAGTACGTTTTTATTTTCATTTACTTCTTTTAAAGCAATTATAATTTCATTAAGGAAATCTATACTAAAGGCATTTATGGGTGAACGTTTCAAACAAATATTAGCTATGGAGTTTTCTACTATAATGTCTAAATATTTCATTCATTTCATTTCTATAATTATTTTTTATTTTGCGTCCAAACCAAAATCTAATTTAAATTGAGATAATTGCAATACTTCTTGTACAGGTTTGTCTTCTCTTAATCTTTTGATACGTGGAAATCTTAACGCAACACCAGATTTATGACGTTTGCTGTAATTCACAGAGTCAAACGCTATTTCTATGACAAATGTTTTTTCTACTTCTCTTACAGGTCCATATTTTTTTGAAGTGTTATTTCTAACAAACTTATCAAGAGTCTTCAGTTCTAAATCACTAAATCCAAAATATGCCTTACATATTGGCAATATTTCGTTACCTTGCCATAACCCAAGTGTAAAATCTGAATAATATGAACTTCTCTTACCATGACCGCGTACAGCATACATTAAAATTGCGTCGACTGTTTTAGGTTCTTTTTTCCATTTAAACCAATGACCCTTTGGCCTTCCTGATATATAGGGGCTTTTTATTCTTTTAATCATTATCCCTTCATGTTCTTCATCAATGATTTTAAATTTTTTTATATTTTCTAATTCTTTCCACTCTGTAAATTTAATAACTTCAGATAAATCAAAATATTGATTTTTGTTTGTCAAAAACCATTCTTCTAATTTTTTTCGTCTAAGTTTCCATAGTACATCTCTTAAATCTATATTATCTAAAAATAAAATATCATAGAGCTTTATAAAGGCAGGATAATCAATCAAATGTTTCTTGCTTACTTTTTTTCTGTTAATTCTTTGTTGGAGTGAGTTAAAACTCATTGGTACATAGTTTTTTCCAACTAATAGTTCTCCGTCAAGAATAACCATTTTATATTGGTTGTTTTCAATTTCTGGGAAAGACAGGCTAATATCATCTCCCGTACGTGAAAAAATCTTTACTTCATTTTTATTTAAAATAATTTGAACTCTTATCCCATCCCATTTCCATTCGGCAACGTAATCATTAGGAATAAGACTACTAAAATCATTATTTATTATTGGATTAGATAGCATCATTGGGTGGAAGGTTTTAGTCAAATCTATTTCTGGAATATCTGCTTTGTTAGATAACCATTCAAACAGATTTTCATAAGGAGGTTCTAAACCATGCCAAATTCTTTCAATGTCATCTAAATTCTTATTACTAAAGTTTGCTAACGCAGTTTTAGTAAGCCTTGAAGAAACACCAATTCTAAGTCCACTACTGATTAACTTAATGAGGGCCCATCGTTCAGTATCGTTCGCAATAGATAAAAAATTTTCAAGAGTTGGTCTGATTTGATCCTTTTTTATATTTTTTAAAATATTAACTATTTCTGAAATACTCGGTAAGTCACCTTTTTTATGGTAAGGCCAAATAAGTGAAATTGTTTCTGCTAAATCACCCACATAATCATAAGATAATGCAAACAAATCTTTATCAACATTTTCGCAAATAATTTCTTTTATTTTTGAAATAGGGATATTTCTTAATTCTAAACTGTTTGTAAGTATAGCAAGAGTATAACCTCTTTCTGGATCAGGAGTATTAGAAAAGTAGTCCGACAAGATTTGAATTTTTCTATTTCTTGACGGTGTTAATAATAATTTATTTATTAACTCACTAAAATCTTTCACAGTTCTTCCTCATCTTCTCTTCCAGATAAAGATAAAGCTAAACCGTTAATATTATTTTTTTTACACCAATGGACTATTGCCTCCTCTCTTCCGTGAGTAACATATACATTTTCGGCTTCTGAAATTTTTATGTAGTTTGTTAACTCATTCCAATCTGCATGATCAGATATAATTAAAGGAAGCTCTACTAAACTTTGCTTGGCTCTTTGTTTTATAGACATCCATCCGGAAGCTTGACTTATTATAGGGTCTTCAAATTTTCTAGACCAAATATTTTTAATGGCTGAGGGTGGGGCAAGAATTATTTCACCGTTATAATCGTTTTTATTAATTAAGCTTACTTTAGATAATTTACCGAGGTTGACGTTATTTGCTTGATAATAATTACAAAGTTTTTCAAGTGAACCATGAATAAAAATATTTTTGTTATAACCTTGTTGTCTTAACAAACTAATAACTCTTTGTGCCTTACCTAATGCATACACGCCGACAAGGTGAGGTCTTTCAGGAAATAAATATAATGAGTGTAAGAGTTTGTTAATTTCTTTTTTTTCATCTGGATGCTGAAAAACAGGCAATCCAAATGTTGCTTCAGTAACTAGTGTATGGCATTTCACAGGTTCAAAATTCACGCAGGTTTTATCTTTTGAAGTTTTATAATCTCCTGTGAAGTTAATTTTTTCACCTTTAAATTGAGTTAAAACTTGTACGCTTCCTAGAATATGACCTGCTGGGAAAAAAGTTATAGAAACTTCATCAATATTCAGTGTCTGATTTAATTCAAGTTCTTGGAAATGATCAGCGCAATTCTCACCATATCTAATTTTCATTATTTCAATAGTTTCTTTTGTAGCTAATACATTCTTATGACCAGGCTTAGCGTGATCAGCGTGACCATGAGTTATAATGGCATTTTCTACTGGCCTAAAAGGATCAATATGTGTATTTATTGGCTTTATATGCAAATTTTTATCAATCCATTTCATCTTCATAATATATAACAATGTTAGATAATTTAAAGCTTCAACCTATAGAAAATTGGTTAAAAAAAAATAATTGGTCTTTTTATGATCATCAATTAGAGACTTTAAAACATTCAAAAAATGGTTTTGATATATTATTAGTTGCACCAACAGGTGGAGGAAAAACTTTAGCAGGTTTTTTGCCATCACTTGAGGATTTGATTGAAAATAAAAGTCCTAATAATAAATTGCATACTTTATATATTTCACCTTTGAAAGCTTTGACTGTAGATGTTCACAGAAATTTAACTAGTCCAATTGAAGATCAAGGACTTGACATAATAGTAGAAACAAGGACAGGCGATACTTCAAGTTATAAAAAAAATAGGCAAAAACAAAAACCACCACATATGCTTATGACAACTCCTGAGTCACTTGCTTTATTATTAGCTGATACGAAAGCTAGCGAGTTTTTTAAATATTTAAAATACTTAATTGTTGATGAGATCCATAGCTTGATAAATTCAAAAAGAGGGGATTTGTTATCGTTAAATCTGTCACGTTTAAATTCTATAACTCCAGATTGTAAGAGAATAGGATTATCTGCAACAATTAAAGATAAAGATTCAGTACTTAGTTTTTTATCACAAAAGCTGAAAGCTAAAATAATAAATATTGAAGAAAAATCTAAGCCTAATATTGATATATTAGTTTCAAATAATAGGGTTCCATGGTCAGGTCATATGGCAGGTTATGCTATTGCAGATATTTATAAAGAAATTAAAAAGTCTTCAACAACTATTATTTTTGTTAATACACGTGCTCAAGCAGAACTTGTATTTAATAAGCTTTGGCATGAAAATGAAGATAATTATAAAATAGCTATACACCATGGAAGTTTAGAAAAAGAAATTAGGCGTAAAGTTGAAAATCTTATGTCGCATGGTGAATTAGACTGTGTGGTTGCAACAAGTTCATTAGATTTAGGTATTGATTGGGGTAAGGTTGATTTAGTTATCCAAATTGGTTCCCCAAAGGGTATAGCTAGGTTTTTGCAGCGTATTGGAAGAAGTAATCACAGATTTAATCAACCCTCAAGAGCTCTTTTAGTGCCAGCTAATAGGTTTGAATATCTTGAATGTATCTCAGCAATAAATTCAATACAAAAGCAACTTATTGATGGAAGCACCGAAAAAAAAGGAAGTTTAGATGTTTTAGCTCAGCATATTTTAGGTGTAGCTTGTAGCAATCCATTCCAGCTAGATGAACTTTACTTGGAGATTAAAAATTCTTGGTCTTACAGAAATTTAACTAAAGATAAATTTTTAGAGGTTTTGGAGTTTGTTAAAAATGGTGGTTATTCATTAAAACATTATGAACATTATTCTAAAATTGGAATTAATAAAGAAAATTTATATGCAATACAATCTTCAAAAGTAAGAAGTAAATATAGGCTAAACGTTGGTACCATAGTTGAATCTTACATGCTTAAAGTAAAATTAGGTAGAAGAACTTTAGGACAGGTTGAAGAGTGGTTTATAGAAGGATTAAATGAAGGTGACACTTTTTTATTTGGAGGAAGAATACTAGAATATCAAAATGTACAAGAAAATAATGTCATAGTAAAATCTACTAAAGATCAACACCCCAAAATACCATCATACTCTGGAGGAAGGTTGCCTTTAAGCTCTGAACTTTCATTAGAGGTGAGAACATTATTAAATCATAAAAAATCATGGGAAGAATTTCCTTCACAAATTAAAGATTGGCTTAGTTTACAATCTAAGTTTTCAACAATTCCATCCGAAAAAGGGCTGTTAGTAGAGAGCTTCCCAAGAAAAATTAATAATAAAAAAAGGTTCTTTTTAATTTCTTATTCATTTGAGGGACGTAATGCAAATCAAACACTTGGTTTTTTAGTTTCTAAGAAAATGCAACGAATGGGTTATAAACCAATTGGATTTGTAGCAACAGAATATGCTTTAGCAATATGGTCAATGAATGAAGTTGAGGACATAAATATACTTTTAAATGAAGATATAATGCTAGATGATTTGTATGAGTGGCTAGAAGAGACACCACTATTAAAGAAAAACTTTAGAGATGCAGCTATAATTTCTGGTTTAATTGAAAGAAAAATACCTGGACAGGTTAAAACTGGGAAGCAAGTTATATTTAATTCTGATTTAATTTTCAATGTTTTAAAAAAACATGAACCAAATCATATTCTATTGCAAGTAGCCCGAGATGATGCTTATAGAGGGTTAATAGATTTAGATAGATTAAGCGAGTTTTTAAAGAGAATTAAAAACAAAATTATTTATAAAAAATTAGATCAGATTTCTCCATTAGGCATTCCACTAGTATTAGAGGTTAATAGACAAACAATAAACAAGTCAGATGTAAATGAATATTTTCTTGAGGAACTAGAAAGTGAAATGTTGGATGAAGTTGGTTTAAATTGAAAGTTATAAATTTTAACAATCATGAATTCAAAATAAATAATGACGGTGTTTTATTTTGGCTTGAAAAGAAAATTGCTATTGTATCAGATTTGCATCTTGAAAAAGGATCTAGCTTTGCATCGTCAGGGCAGTTTGTTCCCCCATTTGATAGTGAAGAGACACTCAAAAAACTTATTAATTTTCTCAAAACACATGAAGTACAAACAATAATACTGCTTGGTGACACTTTTCACGATAGAGGTGCTTTAAACAGGATGTCTTCCAAAGTTAAATCTATTTTTGATAGTCTTGTTGAAAATTATGAAATTATATTCGTCCTTGGAAACCATGAAAATAAAATGAAATCTGCTTTTATTAAATTCTATGAACGTTATATTGTTGATGATATTCATTTTCTTCATGAGGCTGTTTTAGAAAAAAAATATCAGATTTCAGGACATTTTCATCCAGTGGCTTCTCTTAAAATTAATTCAAAACAAATCACTGAGAAATGTTTAATTCACTCAGAAAACCATATAATAATGCCGGCCTTTGGAGAATTTACTGGTGGACTTAATATAAATAACCCTGTTTTCAAGCCTTTTTTGAACAGGAATTACTACATATATTTTTTAACAAAAAAATCTGTATATAAATTCGCATCTCACGACATTAAAACTTAATTTATAATTTGGTATAAAATTTTCGACTTTGATTTTTAATTTATATTAATTGGAGTTTAAATGTATGAATATAAGTTTGGTTATCAAATATAAGTCTTAAATGACGGTATAGTTCATGTTGGGTATAGAAATGTAAATATTCAACAGGTCCAGAAAAATTTAAACCGCAGTAAATCAGAAATAACTGAAATAATGTCAACTAAGAAGATTGAAAGAGTTCAAGAAAAAGAAAAAAAATAGCATAAATTTTTTAAAAGTTTATATTCTAGTTATATAATTTTAATATCGATTTAATAGAGTATAAAACTATGAATTTTGTAAAAGAAAATTTTTTTGGATTTCTCTTAGTTTCTTCATTAGTATTATTTTCTGTAATTTTAAATAAATATTTATCCAACAATAATATTTTAATTTCTGCAGCCTTCATATGTATTTTACTTGGACTATTAGTAGGTAACCTTTTTCCTTCAAATATAAAGATTGAGACCTTTATAAATTTTTCACTGAAAAAATTATTAAGAATTGGTATCGCATTATTAGGACTTAGTCTTAGTTTAACTGAGCTATATAATTATGGCTCTATTTCTCTGTTTTTGATTGTTATTAACATTATTATAGCATTCGTAATAATAAAGTATTTATGTCAATTTTTTAAAGTATCAAATAATTTAGGTTATTTAATTATTATGGGGACTTGTATATGCGGAGTTACCGCAGTTATAGCCACCTCGTCAATTATAAAATCTGATAAAAATGAAACTAGTTATGCTGTTGGTATAGTCACTTTATTTGGAATGATTGCAGTTTTTACATATCCTTATTTAGCTAATTATTATTTTGATTTAACTCCAGATTTAGCAGGTGCTTTTCTTGGTACAGCTATTCATGATACAGCTCAAGTAAGTGCTGCTGGAGTCATATATTCTGAGATATACAATAGTCCTGAGGCCTTGAATTCAGCGATGACGACTAAGCTTTTAAGAAATTCTTTTCTGATTATTTTAATTCCACTTATTGCATATCTCTACAACAAAGATAACGACATGAATGTAAAAAAATCAGTTAAAGATTTTTTCCCTTTGTTTGTCTTCGGATTTATCTTTTTTTCTTTTTTAAGAACTATTGGCGATGGATTAATCACTGATACTAGTTTAATAAATCACTGGAAAAATTCTCTTATATTTGCAAAAGAAATATCAATATACTGCATACTTTTTGCTATGGTTGCTTTGGGTTTACAAACTAACCTTAAGAATATGGTAAAACTTGGAGTAAAACCTCTTTTAATAGGCTTAGCTGCATCAACTTCTGTAGGAATAGTTAGTGTTGTTTATCTTATCTAAATTTAATAAGATAACAGCTTTATCTTTTTAATTATGTAAGTAACTAGTATTGGAATAATAAGAGTTAACAAACATACTACAATTAATAGTATACCAAGTTCAGAATAATCTTCTGCTACTTTAATATCACCTTTATTAGTTTTGACTTCACGAGTTATTACAAAAACTTCATTTAAATACTTGGTTCCTAAATTACTTGCAGAAAGTGCCAAGTTAGTAAAACTTGCAAGTACCGCAAAAAATGTTGCTTTTAGATGACTTGGAGCAGATTGTGCTATCCAGGCTAGAATTGGAATCATTGAAACTTGTCCTAAAGGACTTTCCAGTGCTGTATTGAAGATTGCTATAAATCGGGCATCCACAAGCCCATTTGTAAGTTTGGATGTGTATTCGTGAAATCCATAAAACATCGCAATTGAAGGGAGAATAAAAAATGAGCCTGCTATAGAAAGGATAACAATGAGCTTAGTCATTGAAGATTTTTCCATTAAAGGTCTTAGGATAAAAATACCTATAATGGTTAAGATTGAAGCTATTAATCCAAGTAATGATAAAAACTCTTGGTCAAAATTTAAGACATCTATTTCAAACCAACTTCCTCCTTGGCCAACACCAGGCATTGCTCTAAAAGCAAAAATGACAATAGCTGTTCCTAGAAGCATTTTTTTTGCATTAGCATCCAGTTCTTTGGACAATTTAATCAGCAAAAATAAGATAATAGCAAATGAGCCGACAAAAACAATTTCTTGAGAAAATTTTATATTTGACGTTCCAACTGCCAATGTAAAAATAACAAAAATGATTGACCCTATTATGATTAGTAAATTTGGCTTTGTCATTTCAGGAATAACAAAAATCATATTTTTAGCTTTTAAAGGTTCCATTCCGTTCCTAATAAGAGTTTTTAGTTTATTTTGTTTATTAAAATAAGCTAAAATTATTCCTGATATTGAAATGATTGGAACAACTAAGGAATATAAATATATATCCCCATAAGCACTGATTTTTTCTAATTCAGTCATTTTGGACGAGTCTGAAAACACTATTAAGTTAAGTATTGAGACTAATACAGTACCAAAAATTATGGAAACTCGTCCTAATAACTGCATGGACACATTTAAAGACTTTAAAATTTTAAAATCTATTATCTTCCCATTATCATCAATTTTTGGAACTGCCTCAACAGTCATTGCATCTGCAACAACATCTTGCAAAACAAACCCAATTGGAGCTAATAAGGCTGAAATAACAAACCATGTTTCAGCATTCAGTATATTTACCATCTCTAACTTAAACTGAATAAGACAAAACATAATTATGCTACTGGTAGCCATGACTAGTGCACCTAGAATGACTAGAACAGATTTAAACTTCCAAAGGATGTCTACCAGATGGCCTAAAGGCATTTTCAAGACCCAAGGTAGACCTACCCAGAAACCTAACCCAGCTAAAAAAACGGCAGATAAATCTAAATATTCTTTAACAAAAAACAGACCAACAATATTGGTTATTCCTGATACGCCTGCAGCTAGATAAATCATTAAAGGTGGAACAAAAGAAAATTTAAAAGAACCAAATATTTTATTCATATTATTCATTAAATTCACCTTTAAACTTTATATGATTTAGTCATAAATTTTATGAGCAATAACTCAAACGTACTAATAAAATAATAGGAGATGCTTACACATGTCAAACAATGATCCTAATTACCAATGGCAATTCCTTCTCTTCTATGATCTGAGCCGCCATATAATTTATCATCAATAAGAATAATGTTTAATCCAGATGAAAATTCTTTTAATTTAACTTTGTAATTCATTGCTTCTAATGAAGGGCGAAGCTCATTTAAAAAAGTATTCTTTTCTAAATAGTAAGTTCCATATTTATTAATCCCATGTGGAATTGATGCTGCTTCCTGAACATTCATTTTCCAATCAATTAAAGAGACTACGGCATTTATAACATACCCAATTATATTGCTTCCACCAGGGCTTCCTAAAATATAAACTGGCTTATTATTTTTTAATATTATAGTTGGGGCCATTGATGACCTAGGCCTTTTGCCTGGGGCAATATTATTAGCTATTTTTTTACCATTTTTAAATGATTTGAATGAAAAATCTGTTAACTCATTGTTCAACAAAAATCCACCATTTGTCATTAACCTAGATCCAAATCCATTTTCAATCGTTGATGTCATAGATAGAGCATTTCCATATTTATCTACAATTGAAATATGTGATGTAGAAGGTAACTCTAGGGAAATGTCTTCGTTCCAATTTGAAGAAGACTTACTAATTAAGTTTCCAGCTTTAACTTTCTCTATTTTATTTTTACTATTTAAAAACTTTGCACGTTTATTTATGTAAGTTTGATCAGTTAACTCTTTAATTGGAACATACACAAAATCAGTGTCAGCTATGTATGCGTCTCTATCTGCAAAAGCTAGTCTTGAGGCATCTCCTATTATTCTCCATGTATCAGGATTATTAGGTCCAAGTTCTGAAATATTATATCGCTCTATCATCCCAAGTATTTGACTTATAGTTAACGCACCTGAAGAGGGTGGTCCCATTCCACATATTTCGTAATTTCTATACTTTGAACAAACTGGCTTTCTTTCTATTACTTTATAATTAAGTAGATCTTTATGAGATAGATTTCCTGGGTTGATTTTAACATTGTTTACAGATGAAATTATGTCATTGCTAATTTCTCCGTTATAAAAAACCTTGGCACCTGAGTTTGCAAAAGCTAGAAGAGTATCCGCATAATTTTTATTTATATGAATACTACCTGCCCTTAAAGGGACATTATTAGGTAAGAAATATTTCTTTGTATTTTTAAACTTACTTAAGGAATTTTTGCTCCTTGTAATTGATGAGCTCAGTTTCTTAGAAATAACAAAACCATTTTTTGATAAATTAATCGCATCTTTAAAAAGTAAAGACCATTTAGTTTTACCCCATCTCTTATAAGATTCTTCTAACAAAGCAGGGGTTCCAGGTGTGCCAACGGATTTTCCTCCAACAACAGCATCAAAAAATTTTAATGGATTACCGTTAGAATCTTGAAATAAATCTTCCTTAACTAATAATGGAGCTGTTTCTCGGCCGTCTAGGGTAATAACTTCTTTTTTGTTATTATCAAAGTAGACCAAAAATGCTCCTCCACCCAGACCTGATGATTCAGGTTCTACCAAGCCTAAAACTAACTGGGCTGATATCATAGCATCAACTGCTGTTCCGCCTTTTTCTAATATTTTCCCTGCTACAACTGAAGCCTGTGGATTAGCAGTTACTACCATCCAGTTATCTGAAGTTACAGGTTTTCGTTCTTCTTTTAATTTAATATTTTTATTTTGAGTGTTAATATTAAAAACTTCAGGATTAATTTTGTCAGAGATTTGCTCACTTCTAGCCGTATATGAAATTGTTATTAACAAAAAAAATATTAATTTAAGATTAGGAAATAACATTATATACCCTTTTAATTTTACTTAAATAGTTTAACTAGATAGTTTTCTTACTTCGTTAGAAAAAGGGCCAAGTACTGGAACTTTACCTTCTACAGTCCCTCTAATCATCGCTCTTCTATATTTAGCATAATCGTAAGGTATAACTCTATGAAGTAACACTCTATTATCCCACATTATCAGATCATTTTTTTCCCATGAATGTTTATAACAAAATTGAGATTGGCTTATGTAATCAACAAGCCATGCATGAAGTTCTTTTCCTTTCTCTAAACTCATTCCTCCAATTTCAAGGCTTGTATTGGATGTAAAATATAAAGATTTTTTAAAACTTCTATCAGGATGAACTCTAATAATGGGATGAGTAACAGGTGGAAAATTTGATTTTTCTTCGTGAGTTAACTCTGGAAGACCTGGTTCTAACCTTCTTATGTCATTATATGAATGCACTTGATGAAGTGGTTGTAGAAGTGTTTTTTTCTCTTCTGAAAGATTATCGTAAGCAATCAACATATTAGAAAACTCTGTTTGCCCACCTATAGCTTCCTGAGGAAGAGTTTCTTGTCCAAAAAGAATAGAAAAAGAAGCTGGGTGATATCTATATGAACTATCAGTATGCCACCTTGAATTATTTTTTTGTAATATAACTCTTTGATCATTTGGTGAAAGATGTTTTCCATCTTCTGAAACGTTGGATACATTAAAAATCTCTATCTTACCCTTAGTCTTATCCTTTTCTGGGTAAGCTTCCAAATCACCAAAGTTTTTTGTAAATTTTGCTAAAGTTTTGCCATTTAAGTCTTGGTTTTTAAAACATATGAAATGGCTTTCTTGAATAGTTTTTTTCAAAATTTCTAAATCATTGTTGTTTATTGTTTGGGAACAATCAAAATTAGTTATTTTAACACCAAAATTTTTAGTTAATTTTTTAATATCCATTTTGATAATTAACCTCCAGAAATTATAAATAATCTTATTAGATTAAAAAAAATTGTAAATATTTGATATGTTAACTAACATTTGATTTTTATTAATTATATTCTTTATAATAACATATAAATTAAAATTAGAGGGCTTTTTCAATGCAATGGACAATCCTAAATGTCTCTATTCCCGTTAATGATTTAAAAAAATCAAAGGAATTTTATGAAATGATTTTAGGTCCTCCAAAAAATGAAGGAAATTTATACCAATCTTTATTTGAAAATGAAGAAAATGTTTTTTTTGGAAAACAAGGCTTTGGCCTGAGGTTATTTAAACCCAAACCAGACCTTGTGGTTTCAAATTATATTCAAAGTAGAAGAAGTTATATTTCTATTTTAGTAGATAATATTAATAGTATTAAAGGTAATTTGGACAGAGAAAACATTCATTATATTTTTAATAATTCAGGTAACCAAAACTCTTTTAAAAGTCTACTGGTTCAAGAACCTTCTCTAAACCTTGTTCAATTTATTGAAAATCCTAATAGTTTTAATGATAATATTAACGGATGGGAAATGGGTTTAGAATGGGGTATTCATCATATGAATTTAGAGTCATTGGATGTTAGAAAATCTATGAATTTCTTTTGTAATTTAATTGGCATGACTGAAGGTAAGTGGGTTGCACCAGTTAACAAAGGTGACTTTAGCATTGATCCAACAGAGTTAGCTATTTTACCCTTATCAGATAATAATAGAGGATTGCATGTCATTAAACCAGATGATGGTTTTGGGTGGAGAAACAATTTTGCGCATAATCCCTCAATTGGAGGACATCCCGCCTTTACAGTAAAAGACTTATCAGCTTTAAAAAACAGATTAGATAAAGAAAAAATTTTATATTCAGATGCAAAGGTGTATGCGATGCCAGGTTTTCATCAGATTTATCTATATGACATCAATGCAAATATGTTAGAGATTAATCAGGCTGTCTAAATATTATTAAAAAAATATCTTAAGATAAATATGAACAAAATTTTTGAAAATGTATGTATTACTGGAGCTGGAAATGGTATAGGGCAAGCTATTGCTATTGCCATGAGTAAAGAAGGTTATAATGTAATTTGTGCTGATATAAATTTTGAAGAAGCAGAAAAAACAGTTGAAATTATATCAAGTCATAATGGTTCTGGTTTAGCAATAAAAACTGATGTAACTAATGTCGAAGATATTAAAGATATGGTTAATAAAGTAGTAGAGCAATTTGGTTCTTTAGATGTTATGGTTAACAATGCCGGTGTAACAAGAACTTCAAGTATTATGGATTTAGATGAAAAAGACTGGGATTGGATACATAATGTGAATGCAAAAGGAACGTTTTTCTGTTTGCAAACTGCAGCAAATCAAATGATTAAACAAAAAACCGGTGGTAGAATTATAAATATGGCTTCAGTTGGTGGAAAGGGTTTTGTTGATGTTTCAAATGCAATTTATGCTGCAAGTAAAGGTGCTGTTATAAGCTTAACTAAGACTGCAGCTCAAGAATTAGGAAAATACGATATAACTGTAAATGCAATCTGTCCCGGCATTACTCATACAAATATTTTATCAAATATTGTTAAAAAAAGAGCATTAGAACAAGATAAATCAGAAGAAGATATCATGAAGCATTATGTGAGAGATATTCCATTAAAAAGACCAAATGATCCTAAGGATATTGCGGCAATGGTTGTTTTCTTATCATCTGAGGGAGCAAGAAATATCTCTGGTCAATCATATAATGTTGATGGTGGATTAATTCCTAGTTAGAAAATAAATTATTTAAGGATAATATTGTGAAAAGATGGAGACATTTTACGGTCGTAGTTGGAATTATTCCAGCTTTAGTTATTTACGTTGCTATGTTCATGTATATATTTGAATATGTAACTGGATACTTTTGGCTTTTGGATTGGTTGATTTATATAATTGCTGGATTATTGTGGCTATACCCTGCAGCAAAGGTAATTACATGGTTAGCCAATAATGAAGCTCATTAAATATATAGGTTCGTATGAAAATAACTGATATTCAAGTTTTTGAATTAACAATACCTTTCTCTAGAGGTGTAAACAAAAAACCTCCATCTAACTTCCTTAAAGCTGATGCTTTAGATTTTTGTCTAGTAAAAATAGAAACTGACCAAGGAATTATTGGCTGGGGAGATGCTTTTGCATATCATTGTAGACGGCCCGTTGCAGAAGCTATTAACCATATGATTAAACCGCATCTGATAGGTAAAAATCCATTAAATGTTCAGCAAATTAATTTTGAACTCCAAAAAACTCTTCATCTTTTTGGAAGGTATGGCATAACCATCTTTGCTATAAGCGCCATTGATATTGCTTTATGGGATATTTTAGCCAAATTTAGCAATCTTCCACTATATAATATTTTAGGTTCTTCTGGTGGTAAAAAAATGGAAGCATATGCAAGTTTATGGCGTTATGAGGATGTTGATGCAGTTAAAGACAGGTGTAAACATGCTAAAAATCTTGGATATAAACATATAAAATTACATGAAACACATACATCTGAAGTAGAAGCCGCCAGAAACACGTTAGGTAATGATATTTCTATAATGGTTGATACTAATTGTCCTTGGACAAAAGATAAAGCTAGACAAATGTTAAATGATTGGGAGGATTATAACCTTTACTGGGTAGAAGAACCTATAAACCCTCCAGAAGATTTTGAAAGTTTATCAAACTTAAGATCAGAAAGTTTAATTCCAATTGCGGCTGGAGAAAATGCTTGTACTTCCTTTGAATTTAAAAAGATGTTTGACGCTGAAGCTGTGGATTACGCTCAACCTAGCGTTACAAAAGTTGGAGGAATTACAGAGTTTAAGAAGATATCTTCGCTTGCTGATAATTATGGTGTTCAGGTTATGCCTCATTCTCCTTATTTTGGACCTGGCTTTTTAGCTACGTTACACCTTGCTCAGTCAATGCCTAATCCAGGTCTATTAGAAAGATTTTTCATAGATTTTGAAGCTTATCTTTATCCAGAAAAAACATTTAATCCTAAAGATGGTTTCTTTGAAATATCAGATCAAATAGGCTTAGGTTTAGATCCTGACATTGATGTAATAAAGGATTATAGAATTAAATAATAAATTAATATCCAGCGCCAGATTTGGATGCGTCACTTTCAGGTACATAAGTATCAAAAGCCATTGACTTTAACTTTTCCCAACATTTTTTATTAACTCTAGAGGCAAATGATACATCAGATAAAATTAATTCATTTATATTATAATTTGTATTTTTTTGAGTAACATTAAGATAACAATAACTATTTGTATTACTCAGGTTATTTAAATTCACGTATAATTTTTCTTTATCGGTTATGGCAATAATATTATGATGTTTATCACTTAATTCTAAATGACATTTTTGTTCATGCGATATTAAATCCATTGCAGCTACTAAAAATTTAGGACTGTTTAAATAACCTTCCCAGGTCCTATTGTTAGAAGCAACATATTCAACTAAAACCATTCCCATTAAAGCTGATGATAATGGTTTATCATAAGTGTTATCATTTACTGAAGTTGAAATATTACCAGATTTATATAAATCAGTAGTTTTTAAAATAGATCCAAGAAAAAATTGATTGTGAGTTGCCAACCATTTGCACAAGTTTGCACTATCTTTTGCTATGCCCCAATCAATATCTATGCTTCTGAGTGCTTTGTAAGTTTCAGAGTAAATTTGATTTGAAGATACTTCTAACATTTTTAGGCATCGGATAGATATGGAAAAATCCAATCACATGCATTTTTTTCCTGCAATTGATGTGGAAGTGGTGCTCCTTGAAATAGCGTAATTCTTGTCCATAAATCTGATTTTGGATCATATTTTGAAGCTCCAAAAAAACTTAATTTACATCTAAGAATGTCTATTGGTTTAGTTTTATCAGAATGCAAATTATCCTGAATTTCACTATATTCAGAAGTGTCATTTATAATTATCCTACGAATAATATTTCTAGTTTCAGGATGTTTGATCATTACTTCTGAAATTGTCATGTTTTCTGGTAAAGTTTCTAATAATTTCAAAGTATTCTGAACTTGGTGGGCTATGTCAAAAGGTAATTGTTTTTCAGTTCCATGATCTCTTACTTGCACACCCAATCTAGGTTCTAATTTAGCTTGAGAAGTATACCAAAAAAAGTGATTTTCCTTTTGATCATTTACAACAACTTTTAAAGCCCAATCATAATTTTGTCTGATGATATTAATTACTTTTTTTATTTTATATTTTATTGGAACTGATTTTGTCTCAACTGCAGCCATTTCCTCAGTTAAGTTTTCAACAATATTTGAAAATGGTTCAATAAAAATAGAATGAAGTATTTCTTCAGTTTCTAAACTTATTTGATCAACAAAAAAATCAAAAATATTTTTTAGAGGATATGTCTGGCTTAATAATTTTTTGGTGTTTGGATTGTTTATAATTGTTTCTAAATCTAACGAAAGGTTTTTTATTCTTACTGATTGATTTTGATCATCAACTTTCCACTGAGCACAGTAACCTAATGCATTATTTAATAGAATAATGATTTCATTTTGTTGTTTTATATCTAAATTCTCTATGGCCAATACCTTAGATATAGCAGTTTCCCTAGCATTTATCCATTTATGTAACAATTCAGGGTGATTTATTAAAAAAGGTGCCATCCCTAAACCTGTAGCATTACCCACACCAAGATGTTTTGAAATTTCATCAGATAATCTAACTGAGGAAACACCACCTTTTATTTTGGCAAGAAAATTTACTAATTCTATGGAAAAAAACCTTATCAAATATACTGTTAGCATTTCAGCTTGAAATGGTTTTTTTAAAAAAACTTGTTCTGAAATACCATCAAAGTCACCAATACCAAATTTACCATTACCATAAACTGCCGTCGTTCTTACTAGGTAGCCAATATCATTGATTAATGCTTTATCGGGTTGTTTACCTTCTGATAAAGATGATAACACGCTGTTAAAAACTCTTACTGATTTGTTGGCTCTGCTGAGTGTCATTTGTTTGGGTAAATGATGCCCAGCTTCTTGAACCTTTAAATTCTTAGACATGTAGTTGATTTCAGCTTGAGTTGGTTTACCATTAAAGAGAGAGAAGGTCATATCCCATTTTTCAGCTATCACTCTGTCACTTCTATCTTGATCTTTTATGGGATGACAAAAAACTACTAAACAAAATTCATTAGATCCTTTAACGCTAGAAATTATTGCGTTTCCAATACCATGCTTATCAATATCCCATTTAGAAATTTTAATTATCCATTTATTAGTTTTTAGTTGATCTATCAACTGTCGGCTAAATGATAATCTTGTTTGATGAAAACTACCAAGCCGGTCTAATTTCATAACTTTAGATGGTTCTCTTAGTAAAGATTGTTTTCGTGTTTTTTTAGTTTTATAAATAATTTTCATTTTTCTAATTTGAATTAAACGATTTACGAAAAAAAGATAACCAGTTTTCACCTTTTATCTTATTAATTTCATCATTTGAAAAACCATATTTTTTCAGCCCTTCAATAATATTATGCCAGTCTCTATTATCTCTAAACCAATTAGGCATATCTGGAAAACCTGGATTAGAAGCAGATCCTTCTCCATAATCTATTTCTCTAGTCCATTTTCCTACTCTCATCCACTCTACAATACTATCAGGTTGATCCTGACAAAGGTCTGAGCCAAAACCAATATGGTCAATTCCTATTAAATCTGCAGTTCTAGCTATCATTGAACAAAAATCTTCAAGAGAGCATTGACTACTATTATTTAAATGGTGCGGATAAAGAGAAAAACCAAGCATTCCATGACTTTCAGATAGTTTTTTTAGAATTTGGTCAGATTTATTTCTTTTTGCAGGATGCCAGAAAGACGGGTTTGCATGACTTATAACGATTGGTCTTGAAGATAATTCTATAGCTTCAAAAGTAGACTTCTCTGAAGAGTGTGACATGTCAACAACCATTCCCACTCTGTTCATTTCTTTGATAACTTCTTTACCCATTCTAGTAATACCAGGATCATTTTCTTCATAACAACCTGTAGCTAATAAAGATTGATTGTTATAGGAAAGTTGCATAAACCTTCCACCAAGTCTGTGAAGAATTTCCACTAATCCAATATCATCTTCTATTGGCGAAGGGTTCTGAAAACCAAATATAACAGCTGTTTTATTCTGCTTATTAGCTATTTCCACATCTTCTGCGTAAAACGCAGGCATAATTAAGGAAGGGTATTTTTCAAACCAATTATTCCACTGCTCAAAGTTGGATACAGTTTCCCTAAATTGTTCGTGATATGAAATAGTCACATGAACCGCAGTAAGATTAGAGTCTCTCCATTGTTTAAAAATTTTTTCTGACCAATTACAATATTGCAAACCATCTATAAGCATTTATTTTCCCAAATTTTATTATATAAATAATGAAATGATACAATACTCATTATTTTTATTCATCGATATTTGCTCTAAATTTTTCAGGAGGTCTGGTTCTTATAATCAGACATGCTATAGCTACTAAAACAATAGCACCTGCCTCGTAAAGTAGGTCGCTTGGTTCTTTGCCTTGAAGAATTATCATTCTTGCTAATGCAGTCATTGCAATAAACAAGGGTAAGGTTACTGGTATTCTGCTACTTCTATAAAACGCCGCGACCATTCCAAGAACTTCAGTATAGATGAAGAGTAAAAGTAGATCAGCTAAAAGAACTCTTTTATTTTCAATCAAAACCATTATTTCTTGTGCGGTAGCAAAAAGGGTCGCAAAAGCAATAAATATTAACAATGATTTTTCTGCATAATGAATATATTTACTTATAATTTTATCGTCCATAAAACACCTCTCAAACATTATTATTTTGAATGATTTTTCAAAATTTACAAGAAAATTAGATTAACCTGTTAAATTAGATTAATTTTATTTTGTGTTTTTCGAATTATTAATTATCATAAAAAATATCTTAATGGCAAAGGGGGATGTCATGAAAGAATTTAAAATCACACCATTGTCAGATTTAATGGGTGCAGAAATTTCAGGCGTAGATTTAAGACAGAAAACAGACAAAATAACTAGAGACAAATTGTTAAACGCTGTTAAAAAATATTTAGTGGTTTGTATAAAAAATCAAGATTTGAAACCAACTCAATTAGCTAATGTGTCAAGAATATTTGGAAACCCAAAAAAATATTTTATGCAACATGAAACAGTTGATAATATTCCTGAAGTTATAGTGGTTTCTAATAGAACTTCAGATAATAAACCTAGAGTGTATGCTAGTCATTGGCACACTGACGATTCATACAGAGAAAAACCAGCTACTTTAACATTTATATATCCAGATACTCTTCCCAAAAATGGAGGAGGAACGGACTTCATTAATTGTTATTCTGTCTTTCAAAATTTACCTGAAAATTTAAAAAATAAAATATCTAACTTAAGTGCAATTCATAAATGGCAAAGTAGACGCAACGTATCAAAAGTAGCCAAGCTTTCAAAAGAACAAGAAGAACAGACCCCAGAAGTTGAACATCCTTTAATAAGAACTCATCCTATATCGGGAGAGAAATCTTTATATATCAACCCAAATAGAATAGATCATATAGCCGGGTTTGATGATTTTGAAAGTGATAAATTATTAGATGAGTTATATGAATTTTCTTTTCAATCTAAATTTCAATATAGTCATTCTTATCAAGAAGGTGATTTAGTTATTTGGGATAATCGCTGTACCATGCACAAAGCAAATTCAGATTATGATTTGAACCAGTTAAGAGTGATGCATAGAGTTATGTTAGAGGGTGAAGAAGTTTATGCGTCAATCAAAAGAAAACTGGTATGTAGTTTATGAAAAATCAACTTGAATTTGGAATTCAGACTAACGGTATTAAACACACTCACTTAGACCCAATGCCACAAATAGATAAAAGATTTAGCATGGTAAAAGATGCAAATATCTTTGACTATGTTGATAAAACACCAGAGATAGAAGAAATTGACTTGTTTTTAAAAGCAAGCAAAAAATATAAAATCCCAATAAAAGCTGGAGGATGGTTTTATACAATTGGTGAACATAAAAACTTATTAAAACAAAATTTAAAAACTGCACAAAATCTTGGTTCAAAAATCCATAATATTCAAATTCAATCATTAAATAGTGATGGAAATTTAGTTTCTAATTTAGAAGTAAGAGATGCGTATCTTGAAGCATATGATATTGGATTAAAATTAGATGTGACGCCTTGTTTTGAAGTGCATGTAAATATGTGGAGTGAAGATTTTTTAAGGGTTGTTGAAGTTGGTAACCTTGTAGAAGACAAGGGTGTGGAATTTAATATTACACTTGATCACAGCCATGTTATTTTTAAAATAAACAATCCTAAAGAACAAAAAATATACAATACTAAAGAAAAAATCTTAGCAGGGGAACTGATTTTAGACCCTTTTATAAGAGGAAATGTCGTCGAAGAATGGATTAATTCAGGGTGGGTAAAACATTGTCATGCCAGATCAGCTATACCTAACAATCCATTAAATATTTATGGAAAACATCCAGATGGCACAGTTGGAAGAGGTATTCAATACCCATTTAAAAAACCTAATAATGATGAATATCATTCATTATGGGAAGAAAAATTATTAGATCCTTGGAAAGAATGTATTTTAAAACTTATGAAATATCATGCAAAAGATCCTAAGTCTAAGTTAGGCCAAATATCTACAGAATTTATTCCTAATACCGATTATGGCGAGGGTTGCAAATATTCTCTTTTTGAACAGGGTGTTGAGTGTACTAAATGGATGAGAAAAAGTTGGCAAAAAATTATAAAAGAAATCTAAAATTTTAAAAAGGAAAGTAAATGCTATCAAATGATCAGATCAAAAAATATAAAAATGATGGTTATGTTATTCCAGATTTTAAAATGCCTGAAGAAGTCCTATTAAAGATAGAAAAAAGACATACAGATCTTTTAAATAAACACCCTGAATTTAAAAATTATTGCCCTGCAGTTTTATCATATGATGAAGGCTTTATAGATTTTTGTAAGAACGAAAAAATACTAGACTATGTTTCTCAATTAATAGGTCCTGATTTTGCTCTATGGAATTCAAGTTTTTTTGCAAAGCCGCCAATTGACGGTCATGCTACACCTTGGCATCAAGATGGGCAATATTGGCCAATAAGACCACTTGCTACATGTACTGTTTGGCTTGCTGTAGATGATTCCACTCCTGAAAATGGGTGTCTAAAATTTATAAAAGGTTCGCATATAGACCAGAAGCTGAAGTCTCATAATGAAAATAATAGTAAAAATCTAACATTGAACCAAGAATTAGCAAATGAAGAGTTTGATGAAACAGAGGCTGTGAATTTAGTATTAGATAGAGGTCAAATTTCTTTGCATGATGTTTATTTAGTTCATGGTTCAGAAGCAAATAATTCTCCTAAAGCAAGAAGAGCTATTACTATGAGGTTTATGCCTACTACAAGCATTTTTGATCATCAATTAGTCAAAGATAATAAAATGTTTTCAAAATTAAATGCGAACAAGTATTTGGATAGAAAAATATATCATATGAGAGGGAACGATATATCAGGCAAAAATAATTTAACTTATATTTAAACTTTGATATATTTATAAAAACTAAACTAAGATACTTAATTTATGGAGTTTTTATGGACCAGGCTGTTATTTTATCTACAGCGAGAACAGCAATTGGAAAAGCATACCGAGGATCTTTCAATGATACTGACGCTCCAACTTTAGCAAGCCATGCGATTAAAGCATCTATTAATAAATCAGGAGTAGAACCTGATGAAATAGAAGATGTAATTATGGGTGCTGCAGTTCAACAAGGAACGCAAGGTTATAATATAGGAAGATTGTCTGCAATTGCCTCTGGTCTTCCGACTCAGGTACCTGGAATGAGTGTTGATAGACAATGTGCTTCAGGGTTGATGGCTATTGCAATTGGAGCTAAGCAAATTGCGTGCAAAGAAATGGATGTTGTTGTTGGTGGTGGAGTAGAGTCAATTTCTTTAGTTCAAAATGAATTCTCTAATAAGTATAAATCTCAAGATAGATTTTTATTAAACAAAAAGCCTGATATTTATATGAGCATGATTGAAACAGCAGAGACTGTTTCTAAGAGGTATGGTATAAATAGAGATATTCAGGACGAATATGCTTTGCAAAGTCAACAAAGAACAGCTGCAGCACAAGCTAAAGGTTATTTTAACGAAGAAATAACACCTGTCAGAACATTGATGGCGCTTAAAAAAAAAGACACTGACCAAATTGATTATCATGATGTTGAAATATCAAAAGATGAATGTAATAGACCTTCCACAAATATTGATGGTTTAAATAATTTAAAACCTGTTATGGGAGAAAATTCTTTTATTACGGCTGGTAATGCAAGTCAATTATCTGATGGATCATCAGCTTCAGTTTTAATGTCAATTAAATTAGCAGAAAAAAGAAACCTTAACCCCCTAGGTGTTTGTCACGGTGTTGCAGTTGCTGGATGTGAACCTGATGAAATGGGAATTGGTCCTATTTACGCAATTCCAAAACTTTTAAAACAAAATAATCTAAAAATGGATGATATTGGATTGTGGGAGTTAAATGAAGCTTTTGCTGTTCAGGTTATTTATTGCCGTGATAAGCTTGGAATACCTAATGAAAATTTAAATGTAAATGGGGGTTCAATTTCAATTGGACATCCTTATGGAATGAGTGGTGCAAGATTAGTTGGACATGCTTTATTAGAAGGAAGAAGAAGAAAAATTAAATATGCAGTTGTAACGATGTGCATAGGTGGTGGTCAAGGGGCAGCTGGATTATTTGAAATTTTATAATTTGGAGTATTTGTTTTTAATATCTTTTAGCGGAGTATGGATATGTTTAAAATTTCTGAAAATGTCAGAAGACTTACAGATGAAGAAAAACTTCAATACGAAAATGATGGATATATTACTGGGTTGCCAGTATTTTCAAACGATGCTCAAGAAGACTTAAATAATTTATTCATATCACTTAGTTCCAGACTTAATTCTTCTATTGACCTTAACCAAACAAATATGTGGCATAAAGCTAGCTTAACGTTTTATAATTTATGTAGAACTCCAGCCATACTCGATTATGTTGAAGATTTAATAGGTCGAAATTTTTTTCAATGGGGAGGACAATTTTTCCTTAAGGAACCAAAGGATGGTTCAGTAGTCCCATGGCATCAAGATGCACAATATTGGCCTCTTTCACCTGCAAAGTCAGTAACAGTTTGGTTAGCTTTATATGATACAGACGAACAAAATGCTGCAATGAAAGTCGTTAAAGGTAGTCATAAAGAAGGAATGTTTAAGCATCATACTAATAAAGCCAGTAATCTTGTTTTGGACCAAGAAGTATCTCATGATCAAATTAAAGAAGAAGATATTATATCTTTGAATTTAAAGGCAGGTGAAATTTCTCTCCATGATGACGGTCTTCTTCACGGATCAGAGGCAAATAACTCTGATAGAAGAAGATGTGGAATAACGATGAGATTTGCACCAGTTAATGTGAAAGCTGATTTGTCAATATGGCCACATTTTGAAACTCAGCTTGCCAGAGGCGTTGACGACTTTAAAAATAACCCAATAGCTGAAATCCCAAGAGGTGAGGGCACGCCAGTAAGGAAATTTCAATATTCAAAAGAATTTGTATCTCAATGGTAATTTTTAAAATTAATATGTAAGAGTTAAAATGTATAAACCTTCAAAAAATGCTAGAAGATTATCTGATAAAGAAAGATATCAATATAGAAATGACGGTTATTTAACAGGTCTTCCCGTTTTCTCTTCTGAGGCGTTTGATAATTTACATAGTTTTTTCGTTTCACTCAGTTCACAATTAAATAAAAGTATTGATTTAAATCAAACTGCTCAGTGGCAAAAAGCTAGTTTAATTTTTTATAAATTATGCACTACTCCTCAAATACTTAATTATGTAGAGGACTTATTAGGGCCTAACTTTTTTTTGTGGGGTGGGCAATTTTTTTTAAAAGAACCAAAAGATGGTTCGGTAGTCCCATGGCACCAAGATGCTCAATATTGGCCACTTTCACCTTTAAATGCTGTAACAGTATGGTTAGCGCTATATGATACTAACGAAGAAAATGGAGCAATGAAAGTTGTCAAAGGTAGCCATAATGATGGAATGTTTAAGCATCACACTAATAAAGCTAGTAATCTTGTTTTAGACCAAGAAGTATCTAATGATCAGATTAAAGAAGAAGATATTATATCTTTAAATTTAAAAGCTGGTGAAATTTCATTGCATAATGATGCTTTATTACATGGATCAGAAGCAAATAATTCTAATAAACGAAGATGTGGAGTGACAATGAGATTTTCTCCAGTAAATGTTAAAGCAGATTTATCAATATGGCCACATTTTGAAGGACAATTAGTAAGAGGTGTTGATGAATATAAACTAAACCCAATTGCACCTATTCCAAAAGGAGAAGCAACTCCAACGAGTAAGTTTCAACATTCCAGAGAATTTGAAAGTTTTTGGTAATAGAGGTTTTTTTTGTGTAATAATTATTATTATTAAATAAATGGAATTAAAATGATAGTTAAGCCTTATTCTCCAAATTTAGGAGCCGTGATAACAGGTTTAGATTTATCAAAATCTATTTCTGAAATTCAATTTAAGTTTATTGAAGATGCTTTTCATAAGTTTCAAGTCTTGTTTTTTCAAGAACAAGTTGAGATTTCACCTCAAAATCAGATTAAACTTGGCAAATATTTTGGTGAATTACATATTCACCCAGCAGCACCTAAGATGAACAATTATCCAGAAATTTTTGAAATACACACCCACAAAGATAGTAAAATATCTAATGGCGCTGAAGATTTTCATTCAGATGTTTCTTGTGACACCGAACCTCCCTTGGGAACAATGTTACAACTTCATATTCTTCCTGAGTATGGTGGTGATACAATGTTTGCGAACATGTATATGGCATACGAAGCATTAAGTGATAAAATGAAATTTTTTTTAAACGAGCTTTATTCTTATCATGAATCAGAACACTTTTATAAAGGCAGATATGAAGGTGAAAATGAGGTGAATAAACAATATCCATCTGCAATTCATCCTATTGTAAGAACACATCCAGTAACTAAGAAAAAAGCATTATATGTTAATAAATTTTTTACCACTAGAATTCAAGGACTTAATATTGAAGAAAGCAAACTGATTTTAAACTACTTGTTTCAACATTGTGAGAAAACTGATTTTCAAATTCGATATAGATGGAATAAAAATGATATGGCATTTTGGGATAATAGATGCACTCTTCATAAAGCTATTTGGGATTATCATCCTATGGAAAGAAAGGGAAGGAGGGTGACTATAAAAGGCACAATTCCCTATTGATTTACCAATTTTTATAAATAACTAATATTCCAATTATAGTTAACATTAATAAAATCACTTTTTTAAAAGTATCTTGGGGTAACATTTCTCTAATTTTAAATCCTAATAATTGCATAAAAATCGCTGGTATAGCAAAGGCGGCACTTAGTAAGAAGTCACTAAAAATAATTTCTTGATATATAAAAAATATTCCAAATATGGGAATTAGGCATGAGAAAATTGTTAAAGAAACTAACTCACTGAACTCATCTTTTTTTAAATTTAAACTTACTAAATATATTGCTATCAATGGACCAACTAATGTTGTCATTCCACCTAGAATTCCACAAAAAAATCCATAAGTTATTGAAAAAAATATATTTAACAATAAATCCGAATTAATTTTAAAATCACTATAATTGATTATGGCGCATAGTATTATAGTAAACCCTATCATTTGGCTGATGAAATTATTTTCAATTTTATGAAATATCACGCTACCAATTATAATTCCTAAGAAAAGTCCGATTGATAAAGGAATTATTTTTTTATAAGCTTTGAAATTTTTAAATTTTAATTCTCTAAAATTTACAGCGATTACAGAAAAAAATAATAAAAAAATTGCTTGTTTCGGATTAAGAACAAATGACAAAATGGGTAATGCTACTAAAGGCAGGCCAAAGCTAACTACCCCTTTTACAAACCCGCCCAAAGAGAGTGCTAGCAACATTAAAATTATTGAATAATAGTCAAGGTTCAGAAACATGGCGAAAACATTTCATAAATGAAATAAAAACTCAACGTTCAATTTTACTTTATAGTTATAATATTTTTGTTCAAAAACTATTATTGAATTTATTTGACATTGATTGAGATCTTAATGTCAGAAGGATAAAATATCTGTTATAGAATTACTTTTAAAGCAGTAATTTAACAATAATCTATTTTATCAATTATTAATTTAATCATCATCGATTTTTTTAAGTCCTACTACAACTAATTTTATAAAATAACCATAAAAAAGAGGTAGCAGAGCAATTGAAAAAGCTGGCCAAATTTTCTCTGTCCCTGCGTAATGATTGCCTATAATAATAATGCCAATCATCAAACCAATCCAACCCATGTATACACAACCATCACCAAAGTTTATTATAAATTCTTTTGGTTTACCCTTTGCTAAAGCATAGCCTATAGCGCCACCTAAGACAATTAAGAGAGACTGTAAATCAAGAAATTTAGAATGATCTATAGATACAACAGCTCCTATCACCATTCCTATGATTATAATCATTCCAATAATACGCATTGTTATCTCCCTTTTTTTATAACAACTGATATATTGCTTTGTTTCAATATAGATATATAAGATTAGATACGTTTCACATATTTTATCAAGCGAAAAAAAATCTCTAGAAAGATTAAAGTTTTGAAAAATACCAGATTTGAAGATTTAAATATAAAAACTCCTTTTCTTAAAGCGTTAACTGATGAGGGCTACATTACTCCAACACCAATTCAAAACGAAACTATTCCTCTTGTTTTGCAGGGCTTAGATGTAATGGGCATGGCTCAAACTGGAACAGGTAAAACAGCAGCTTTTACTTTGCCAATATTACAAAAGCTTAATGCAAATCAATCAGTTGAGAAAGCTAGAGATCCAAGAGCACTCATATTAGCTCCAACAAGAGAGCTAGCAATTCAAATAAACGATTCAATCAGAAATTATGGGAAATATATAGCCCTTAAGCATACTGTAATTTTTGGAGGTGTTAAACAAGGACCTCAGGTTAAATTATTAGGTAAGGGCATGGATATAATTGTTGCTACTCCTGGAAGATTATTAGACCTTATAAATCAAGGTTTTTGTTCATTAAATAAGATAGAATATTTTGTTCTTGATGAAGCTGATAGAATGCTTGATATGGGTTTTATTAGAGATGTTGAAAAAGTAGTTAAAATTTTACCTGTAAAGAGGCAATCCTTATTTTTTTCAGCAACAATGCCAGATTCTGTCATTAAATTATCAGAAACTATGTTAAAATCACCTAAGCAGGTAAAAGTTAAATCTACTTTAACTCCAGTTGAAAGAATTGCTCAATCAGTCATTGTTATTGAACCTCAAGATAAAGTTCTTCAATTAATAACTTTATTAAAAGATAAGGTATTTGATTCAGTTATAGTATTTACTAGAACAAAACATAAAGCTAATCGTATATGTCAAAAACTAATATCTGTTGGCATAGAAGCTGAAGCTATTCATAGTAACAAATCACAAGCTGCTCGACAAAGAGCTTTGAACGGGTTTAAAGATGGAAATATTAAAATTTTGATAGCAACTGACATTGCTGCTAGAGGTATAGACGTTGAGGCGGTGTCTCATATCGTAAACTTTGATATACCTTCTGCTCCAGAAGATTATGTTCATAGAATTGGAAGAACAGCAAGGGCAGGTGCTTCAGGAATAGCAATTACTTTTTGTGAGCCTAGTGAAAGGCTTAAATTATTTAGAATAGAAAAATTAATAAATTTAAAATTAGATGTTGTCAAAAGTCATCTCTTAAACCCTGAAAACTTAATTGGGTACAATGAAGAAGTTACTAATTCATCAAAAAATATAAAAAGAGATAGCAATAAATTTGAAAATAAAAAATATAAATCTTCTAAGCTTGCGTCCACTAAAGGTAAGTCAGCGCTCAAGAGAAATGCTAAAAAAAATAAATTATTTGAAAAAAAGAAAAAATTAAAAAATAACTAAATTTTATGAATTTTTATTTTAAAAATTATTGTACAGTTGAGCATTAAATATTTTATTTTTGAGATTATATATGAGTTTATTAGGAAATGCTGTTTTAGTTAATTGGGGTGGCATAGTAGAGAACAAAGAAATTGATTACAATCAATGGCATAGTGTAGAACATATGCCTGAGAGAATCTCTTTGCCAGGTTTCTTAAGAGGTTGTAGAGCAATTGGTATCACTGGCACAGATATTAAACACAAATACTTTATGATGTATGAAGCTCAACGAAAAGAAGTTTTTGTATCAAAAAAATATTTAGAAAGACTTAATAATCCAACTAAATGGACAAAAGATATCTTGTCAAATTATATATTCCCTTCAAGAACTATATGTAGTGTTATTGCAAGTAAATCGATAGGTTTTGGAGGCTATTTTTCAACAATTAGATTTTTAAAAACTAATATAGAAAAAGAGCATAATGTTGAAACATTAAAGTTATCTTTGCCACAAACGATTAAGCTGGATGGTATTACAGGTATGCATGTCATTTTAGGAGACAATACATTTGGACAGATGAAAACAGAAGAGAAAATGTACAGATCGTCTCAAGGAATGGAAGACCAATTAATTTCTCAAGCTATATTGATTGAGGGGTTGAATTATACAGCCCTAAAAACAGCAGTAGATAGTTTAAAAAAGGAATATT
Organism: Candidatus Levibacter sp. Uisw_134_01; assembly: GCF_047717795.1. Classification (GTDB taxonomy): domain Bacteria; phylum Pseudomonadota; class Alphaproteobacteria; order Puniceispirillales; family Marisalimonadaceae; genus Marisalimonas. The sequence goes on from NZ_CP159808.1 coordinate 829,072, forward strand.
CATTGATTGAAAATGATAAAATTCTAATAAATTATTATGAATGTCAACATACTATAACTCAACAAGATTTAAATGGTCTATGAAAAATATATTAATTATTGGATCAGGAATTGTTGGTATTTGTACTGGAATAGAATTAATTCGAAGAGGCTACTCAGTTACGTTAATGGACCCTAATCAACCAGGTTCTCAAACATCTTATGGAAATGCTGGAGTTATTTCAGATTCATCCCTTATGGTAATAAATAATCCTCAATTAAGAAAATCTTTATTTCAATTAATCTTTACAAAACAAACTTCATTTAGATATTCTAAATTTTTTATATTTTTAAGATTATCATGGATACTTCGTTTTTTAATATTTAGTCATAAAAATCATATGGAATTTGCTGCAAAAGCACTAAGAGAATTGCAAGTTTTGTCATTGAAAGCCCATCAAGAATTAATCAAAAAAACAAATTCTAAAAATAACATTTCAAAACCTGGTTGGTTAAAACTTTTCAAAACAATTAATAGTTATAAAAAATATTATCTTGAGTTAGATGTTTTAAATAAAAACAAAGCTGAATATACCATTTTAGATACTGAACAAATTAAAAAACAATTTCCTGACCTTGAAGAAAGTTTTTTTAAAGGTGTTTTATTTAAAAATTCATTAAGAGTTAAGTCACCATTAGCTTTATCAAAAAAATATTTTAATTATTTCACAAATTCTGGAGGTGGATATCTTAAAGAAGAATGCAAAGATTTAAATTATAAAAAGGGTAGATGGTCTATCAATTTTAATAAACAAAATCTTAATTTTGACGAAGTAGTTGTTGCTGCAGGGCCTTGGTCTAAAAAATTACTATTTAGTTTAGGTTATGATATTCCGCTAGCTTGGGAAAGAGGTTACCACCATCATTTTTCCATAAAGAAAAAAACTAATATAAATCCAGCAATTCATGATATAGAGGGAGGGTTCGTTTTTAGTTCAAATGGAAGTGAAATAAGAGTTACTTCAGGGGTAGAATTAAATTTTATGGATGCTAGTAAAAATGAAATTCAAATAAATGAATCAATTCAAAAGTTACATAAAATTTTACCCTTAGATAAGAAATTAACTGAAAAAGCTTGGTTAGGTTCGAGACCAACTATTGCTGATAGCCTACCAATGATAGGTAAAGCTCCTAAACATAAAAACTTATGGTTTAATTTTGGTCATAATCATATTGGTTTATCCACCTCAGCAGGATCTGCAGTTATTTTATCTGAAATGATACAAAATAAGAAAAGCAGTATCAACACTGATCCGTTTTCTCCAAAAAGATTTAATTTGTAATTTTTAAATTAGCGACAATCCACCATCAACTTTTATAATTTGTCCAGTTATATATGAGGCTTGTTTGGAAAGTAAAAAAGAAATCATGTTTGCAATATCTTTTGGTTTAGCTAGTCTGGAAAGGGGTATTTTGCTAATTATTTTTTTCCATTCTTCTGGTGACAATGCAGAGTGAGTGCCATCTTTTTTTGTATATCCTGGTGAAATTGAATTCACTGTTACATCATACTTAGCAAGTTGATAAGCTAAAGTTTTTGTGAGTGCCTCAAGAGCTCCTTTAGCAGCAGCTGTAGTAGGAAAAATATTATCATTTAAACCAATAGTTTTATTAACAAATGAACTAATAGTAATAATTCTTGCGTTATTAGACTTTTTAAAATCTTCTAGGCATAAATTGATTATTGAAGAAAAAGATATTGCCATTGTTTGAATTGATTGATTGATTTCTTCATCACTAAATTCACCAAATTTTTGTTTATTGGCATAACCAGCATTGGCAACAAATTGATCTATAATACCAGTTTCATTTCTTGCTAAATTAATTAAAGTTTCTAAAAATTTTTTGTTTGACAAATCTCCACATAAAGTATTTACACTTGCACCTTTTCTTCTTGCATACTGTGCAATTAACTCTAAATCCTCTTCATTTGATTTGGTGGTTAAAGTAAATGATATATTTTTGGTTGCTAGTTTTCTTACTGTGGCAGCCCCTATTCCTGATGCTGCTCCGGTAATAAGTATTGATTTCATAAATCGTTCCATCTTTAGAATATTAAGTTTTTGTCATTCAATAATATATAAATAATTACAATTTTTATTTTTATACTAAATTTTTTGAGATTCATATAAAGCTGCCATTATACAGTTATATACTTCGGGTATAAGTTTGTTTTTAGGCTCCTTTTTTGTTGCAAGGTACACATCTGCCCTTACCCAATCGGGTAATTTAATTTCTTTGAAAATAACATTTTCTGGAGAATTTTGTTTTGACGAGCTAGCTAATAAAGCAACACCTAAAGAAGCCTTCACTAAACCTAGGAAAACGTTTGGCTGACTTACATATTGTACAAAATTAGGCTTTACGCCACTATTTAAGAATAAAGAAGATAGTAATTCAAAGCTGTATCTTCCAACAATCGCATCATACATTATGAAATCAATATTATGAAGATCGTTAATAGATAAATTATGTTTTTTTGATAATGGGTTGTTTATATTTACTGCTAAAAAATAGGGCTCACTTACAACTCTTGAATAATGAAAAGAATTTAGATCTTTGGGTAATCGAGTTAAGCCTATGTCAAGATTGCCTGCATTTAACGCTGGAACTTGTTCATAGCTCATATATTCCTTAAAAATCAATTTAATTTGTGGAAGTTTTTCATTTAAGTAACTTGCAATTAACGGTAAGATATCGCTTGCCATTGACGGGACAAAGCCTAAAGAAATTGATCCAGATAATTTGTCTTTACTATTTACTATAATTTTTGATGCATCTTCAATTCTAGAAATGATTTCAGTTGCATGGGTTAAAAAGAGCATTCCATCCTTTGTTAATTTTACTGATCGGCTATTTCGATCAAATAATTTTGTTTTAAGATTATATTCTAGATTCTTAATGTGTCTAGTTACTGGTGGTTGAGACATATTTAGATTTTTTGCTGCTTTTCTAAAGTTTAATTTTTTAGATACAGCTACAAAACATTTTAATTGTTCTATTGAAATAGAAGTATTCATAATAAAAAGACCATCGTTATCGATACTTACAAACTATCAATATCTAGTCAATTTATTTGTATATTTAAATTATATTAGTAATAATATTTTTTTAAATGGTTCTATAAGTATAACAAATGAAGACACCAATATTTTTTATTCCAACAATGTTAGCTATATTTGTTTCTTTTCTGGGAGCTTTGGATGGCATTATAGTAAGAATATTATCATCAGACATTCATCCTTTCTTAATTGTTTTTTACAGAAGTATATTTGGATTAATTATTATCATTCCAATTTTTTTAAAAGAGAGGGATGTTTTTATTTCTTCTTATCGGTATCTTCATCTTTTCAGAGCTTTTTTAAAAATATTAGCGTTAACCTCTTTTTTCTTGGCTTTTAAATCAGTTTCTTTATCAGACGTTGTATCGATATCTTTTATTACGCCATTTCTAATAATTCTTGGTTCAATAATGTTTTTAAAAGAAACACCTACAAAGAAGCATATAATTTTTTCATTTATTGGATTCATTGGAATATTAATAATTTTAAAACCTGGGTTTTCTAGTATACCTGATGCATTATATTGGGCTTTAATAGGAGCTATTTTAAGCGCATGTATACAATTAATATTAAAAAAAATGTCTAATAAAGATAAACCTAACACACTTACAGTTTGGAATCTTTTATGCACTGTGCCACTTGCATTTATTCCAGCTTTATTCTTTTGGACAACTCTTTCATTGGAAATGTTTATTCTTTTGACAATACAGGGTTTAATTGGAGTTTTGAATATGCTTTTTATAACAAAAGCTATGTCAATGGTTGATATAAGTTATTTGGCACCTTACGATTTTTTGAGATTGCCTATTATATCTATACTTGCATTTATGATGTTTGATGAAATTCCAAGTGCATCAACTCTGTTAGGGGCTTTAATAATATTTTTGTCTGGTTTTTTAATATCTAATTTAGCTTTAAATAATAAAAAGTAATTTTGATACAAAATTAGTATCAATAATGATTATTTAAATATAGACAATTAGTTTATTTAACATGATAATTTTATTTGTGGAGGTTTGAGTGTGTCAGTATTTCTTGGTGATGGTGAATACAAATATAAAGTTGTAGATAATTGGGCTAAATTACCAGAAAATTGGACTTTTATGGACGTTGCTGGCATAGCTGTAAATAGTAAAGATGAGGTGTTTGTTTTTAATCGTGGACTACACCCAATGATTATTTTTGACATTGATGGTAACTATCTCAGATCTTGGGGAGATAATCTTTTTTCTAGACCACACGGTATTCATATTGGTCCAGATGATTATATTTATTGTACTGATGATGGTGACCACACAGTAAAAAAAATTAGCCCTGACGGTAATTTGATTTTTCAGATTGGAGTTCCTGATAATCCATCTGAGTTCATGTCTAATTTACCGTTTCATAGATGTACCCACACAGCTTTATGTCCAGATAATAATATATTTGTCTCTGACGGTTATGGGAATGCTTGTGTTCATAAATATTCTCCAGATGGAAAATTAATTAAAACATTTGGTGAGCTAGGCTCCGGCCCTGGCCAATTTAATCTTGTTCACAACATTGTTGCAGATGATGATGGTTGGATTTATGTGGCAGATAGAGAAAACCATAGAATTCAAGTTTTTAATACAGATGGTAAATACGAAACTCAGTGGAATAACCTTCATCGCCCTTGTGGGTTGTTCATGTCTAGAGGAAAGTGTCCAGTATGTATCGTAGGAGAGCTAGGACCTGGCCTCTTAGTAAATAGAAAATATCAAAATCTAGGTCCAAGATTAAGTGTTTTAGACAATAGCGGAAATTTAATTACCCGCCTAGGTGGTGAAAATGGTCCAGGTTTTGGATTGGGTCAATTTCTAGCTCCACACGGATTATCCGTTGATACTAAAGGTAGTATTTACGTTGGAGAAGTTTCTTATACAAATTGGCCCTATAGTTTTGGAGATAAACCAAAACCTAAATATTTAAAAACTCTTCAAAAACTAGAAAGAGTTTTGAATTAAAAACGTAATTATAATTTATTAAGAAAGGAGGAACTTTTTTGAATTTAACTTTAATAAACAAACCTTGGGAGGTTATAAATCATGAAAATTAAAAGTTTATCATTAGCTATTTCATCTGCTGCTATAATGGCATTTGGTAGCTTCCTTTCTCCAGCGTACTCTGCTGGAAAAGACATAACAATTGTAATAGCTGAGGAACCAGATATTGTTGACCCTTGTGAAGCAACTAGATCAGTAGTAGGAAAAATTGTTAAACAAAATGTTGCTGAAACACTTACGGAAATAAATCCAGATGATGGTTCTGTGACACCTAGATTGGCTACTTCTTGGAAACAAACAGATAATCTAACTTGGGAGTTTAATATTCGCAAAGGTATCAAATTTCATGATGGTGAGGATTTGAATGCGAAATCGGTAGTTAAGTCAATAAACCGTGCTTTGAATCCTAAGTATGATTGTGAAATCAGAACTAAGTTTTTTGGTAATATTAAATTAAAAGCTTCAGCAATAGGAAATCATACCATTTCTGTTAAAACAGAAACTCCTCAACCTATAATGCCAGCAATGATGGGTACAATGACAATTGTAAGCCCAAATACTCAAGAAGCTAAAGGAGTTCGCAATCCAAAGGGTACAGGTCCATATTTATTTAATACATGGACACCAGGTCAATCTGTTACTTTAAAGAGGTTTGACGGTTATTGGGGTGATAAACCTGAAGTTGAAAACGCAACATATGTTTGGAGAAACGAGTCTGCAGTTAGAGCTGCGATGGTTAAAACTGGTGAAGCCGATATCGCAGCTAGCATTGGTGTTCAAGATGCGAATGACCCCAAAATGGACTTTAGCTATTTTAATTCAGAAACTTCAAGATTAAGGATTGATATAACTAGAGCTCCGTTAAATGATATAAGAGTAAGAAAAGCAATGAATTTAGCTGTTGATCTTGATGGACTTACAGGTACTATTTTTCCTAAAGGTGTTGTTAAGATGACACAAATTGTCGTCCCAAGTATCAATGGTCATAATCCAAATTTAAAGCCTTGGCCATATAATCCAGCTGAAGCTAAAAAATTAGTTAAGGCAGCTAAAGCTGATGGTGTTCCAGTTGATAAAGAAATTGTTTTAATTGGAAGGTTAGGTATTTATCCTAATTCGACAGAAGCAATGGAAGCAATACATGCTATGCTAACAGAAGTAGGTTTTAATATAAAAATCAAAATGATGGAAACAGCTGGTTGGTTGAATTTTTTAAGCAGGCCATATGCAGAAGACAGGGGGGCAGCTTTGCAACAAAGTCAACATGATAACAACAATGGTGATGCTGTTTTCTCAATGTTTAATAAATATGCATGTAAAGGAGCGCAATCTACAACATGTGATAAACAAGTAGATGCTTGGATTAAAGAAGCAACTGCTGCAACAGGAGATAAGAGAAGAGATACATGGCGTAAGGCTCAAAAGAAACTCCATCAAGAAATAATTCCTGATATTCAAATGTTTCATATGGTAGGATTTTCCCGTGTAAATCCAAGAATTAAATTTACTCCAACAATTTCAACAAATAGTGAAATTCAAATTTCTCAAGTAAAATTTAATTAATTTAAAAAAATATTTTCCAACCAGATAAAATTCTGGTTGGAAAATTAAATCTAATTTAATGTTTATATATGAGTAAATATTTATCTAAAAGAATATTATCAAGTTTATTAGCTGTTGCTGGTCTTTTTGTGATGGTTTTTTTTCTTGCACGTCTTACTGGTGATCCAGGACATTTATATTTACCTATAGACGCTCCAGTAGAGGTAAGAAAAGAGTTCTCTGAAAAACATGGTTTTAATGACCCTATATATATTCAATTTGGAAGATTTTTAGAAGATTTATCTGAAGGTAATCTTGGTTATTCATTAAGAAAAGAAAGACCTGCAATTGATATAGTTTTAGAAGCTATTCCAGTTACTCTTTCATTGGCTGCTGTTGCTATGACAATTGCTCTATTAGGCGCAATATTAATTGGTTCTTTAGCAGCATATAAGCCGAATGGTCTTTTTGATAGAATTTCAAGGGTGGTCTCATTGACAGCTGCAAGTGCGCCAGATTTTTGGTTGGCGATAACGGCAATTTTAATTTTTTCTGTTTCTCTTGGGTGGTTACCAACCTCTGGAATAGGAGGTTTTCCATATTGGATTATGCCAATTGCTATTTTAGTTATAAGGCCACTAGGTCTTTTGGTGCAGGTTGTAAGAGGATCAATGATTACGGCTCTGAGTTCTGATTTTGTAAAAACGGCTAGAGCTAAAGGTGTTAAAGAGAACAAAGTTATTTTTAAACATGCACTTAGAAATGGTCTGTTACCGGTGATTACTGTAGCAGGAGACCAAGCGGCAGCAATTGCGAATGGAGCAGTTATCGTAGAAACAATATTTGGATGGCCAGGTATTGGTAAGTTAATGATTGATTCAATTATGCAAAGAGATTTTGCGGTTGTTCAGGCATCAATTTTGATTACAGCCATTGTTATTTTATCTATCAATATTATTATTGATATAGCTTACGCAATTCTTGATCCCAGAATAAGGCATAAATAGGATGGAACTTATTATTCAAAAAAATTATTTTTTTAACAAATTAAAAAAGATTCTGTCTATGTTTTTTAACGATAAATTAGCATTAATTTCAATTATATTTTTAAGTTTTATGGTCTTTTTAGCATTATTTGGACCTTCTTTAATCAATGAATCTTTTACAAAAATGAACTTAAGGCTTCGAAATTTAGAACCCTTTTCTTTTGAACACAATTTCATGTATTTTTTTGGCGCAGATGCGCTTGGTAGAAGTATGATTGCAAGGCTCATTATTGCAACACAAAATACTATGTTTATCGCAGCTAGCGCTGTTGTTTTATCAATGACTTTAGGTGGCATGTTGGGATTAGTTTCTGGCTATTTTGGAGGTAAAACTGGAAACTTAATAATGAGAATTGCGGATATTATAATGAGTTTTCCTTCACTCTTATTAGCAGTAATCGTATTATATATGTTTGATCCTGGTTTGTTAAATTTAGTTTTAGTTCTTGCTTTCACAAGAATGCCTATATACATGAGAACTGCAAGAGCGGAAGTCCTTGAAATAAGAGAGAGATTATTTGTTTCAGCAGCAATATCAATGGGCGCGTCAAATACAAGAATAATTTTTAAACATATAGCACCATTAACAATTCCAACTTTGATTACTATAGCTACATTAGACTTTGCTTTTGTTATGTTAGGTGAGTCTGCTTTAAGTTTTCTTGGCGTAGGAATTCAACCCCCAGAAGTTACTTGGGGACTAATGGTTGCTCAAGGACGAAACTATCTTCAATTAGCATGGTGGTTAGCTTTTTTCCCAGGATTAATAATAATGTTAGTTGCATTGTCATTAAATTTATTTTCTTCGTGGTTAAGAATTGTTTTAGATCCTAGACAAAGGTGGCGTTTACAAAATATTGGAGACAAAAATGAGTAATAAAAAAAACTCATTATTAAAAGTTTCTAATTTAGCAGTGTCTTTCGATACTGTAGATGGCTCTGTAAATGCTGTTCAGGGTATAGACTTTGAATTAAATAAGGGACAAACTTTAGCAATAATTGGAGAAAGTGGGTCCGGAAAAAGTGTTACGGCTTCAGTTATAATGGGTATTTTAACTTGTCCGCCTGGTAGAATTAAAAGTGGAGAAATTTTTTTAAATAATCAAGATATTTTGAAACTTTCAGATACGAATAGAAGAAAGTTAATGGGAAGCAAAATTGCTATAATTTTTCAAGATACATTATCTCATCTTAATCCAGTTTTTACTGTCGGATCACAGATAGCTGAATGTTTTGAAGTTCATAAAAACTTTTCAAAAAAGGAAAGCTGGGACAAGACCTTACAGTTATTAGAAAGAGTAAAAATACCAAATCCAATAAAACGAGCAAATGATTATCCTCATCAATTTTCTGGTGGTCAAAGACAAAGAGTAATGATTGCGATGGCGTTAGCACTAGAACCAGATATAATTATTGCTGACGAACCTACAACAGCTCTTGATGTAACAATTCAAGCAAAGATATTAGAATTATTAGCAGAGCTTCGAGACGAAAGAAATATGGGTTTAATACTAATTACGCACGATCTTGGTATAGCCGGAGAAGTAGCAGATAATGTGATTGTACTAAAGGATGGAAAAATAGTAGAAAAAGGCTATTTAAAAGATGTTTTTATTAATCCAAAACACACATATACAAAAGAATTAATGAACTCTATTCCTAGAAAATTTAATCAAAAACTTAAAAAAAATGTCAATAACGAATCTAATCCAATATTAGAAATTAAAAATATTTATAAGTCCTATGACACAATAGCCTGTGATAATATAAATTTTAATCTATTTCGTGACGAGATTGTTGGAATTGTAGGCGAATCTGGGTCAGGTAAAACTACAATTTCTAACTTAATATTAAGATTAATTGAGCCTTCAAGTGGTAGTATTTTATATCATGGACGTAATATTTTTGATTTTGACAAAAAAGAGTTATTTAATTTTAGAAGAAAAGTACAAATTGTATTTCAAGATCCATATGCATCACTTAATCCAACTATGAGTGTGTTTGATATTATTTCAGAACCATGGATAATTCATAAAGATTTTCTTGATAAAAAGCTTTATCAAGCTAGGGTTTCTGAATTATTAATAAGTGTGGGGCTTCAACCAAGGGATTCAAAAAAATACCCACATGAATTTTCAGGTGGCCAAAGACAAAGAATTGCTATTGCTAGAGCTTTGGCTCTTAAGCCAGAGATCATTATATGTGATGAAGCTGTTTCTGCACTTGATGTCTCTATTCAGGCACAAATAATAAAATTATTGAAAAATTTAAGAAATCAATTTTCACTTTCATATATATTTATAGCCCATGATTTACCGGTTGTAAGAGACTTAGCAGATAGAGTACTTGTAATGAAATCAGGAAAAATTATAGAAGAAGGCTATGCAGATGAAGTTTTCAATAACCCTATGAATTCTTACACGATTGATTTATTAAAATCTAGTCCATCTATTGAAAAACTTTTGAGTAATTAAAAATTAAATGAAGCTAAAAAAGATTTTACCAGAAAAATTGAAAAACATCCCTATATTTGTCCAATTCCGGATGGTACTATACTCCAATAGTAAAGTGGGAATAAAACTTTTTAAAACTTAAATTATAATATATAAAATAAAAACTTAATCATGCGCTCTTAGCTCAACTGGATAGAGCATTTGACTTCGAATCAAAAGGTTGGGGGTTCGAGTCCCTCAGAGCGCACCATCTTTTTTTATAACTCATTGATATTTATGTATTATTTTTAAAAACAGTATAGCTGTAGACAAGGTTGTATACCAAACTGTATACCAAAATAAGTATGATTTTGCATTTTATTAAAATGTTTAAGGCATTAGCTCTATGAATAGCTAATGCCTTTAGGAGGTTTATAAATGAAAAACATTTTTCTTTTATATTTATAATTATATGGAGAATTTAGTTCTAAATTTGTAAATAAAAAGGTTAATTCAAGGCAAAGCTATTTAACAACCAAGAACCACGGACCAATGCCCGTCTATGACCGTACTTTGGGTAGTGGAAAGTTGTTGTTTGGTTAGCTTTTATTAGCTTTTAATAGTTTCCTTTTATTTCCTTCATCATAAATATTGAATTTTATATTAACTGTAATTAATGTGTAAACTAATTTAGATATTGTTTATTAAAGGGTTGTTTTTTTATTAACTTTTAGGGTGGTTAACTCATGAAATTATCTTTAACTATATTTTTCCTACTAACACTTGTAGGTTGCCAATCAACTACAATGCGCCAAAATGATCCTGGCGGAAAGGCTGTTATCTATAACAGACCATTCCAAGAGCTCCCTGAAAAAGTTAGACCAAATGACGCGACTATTTCTATCTATCAAGCTCGTTATCAAGCCCTTATCCAAAGAAGGAAATCACAAGATCGACTTTATATTGTAGAGCCTAAAGGCAATGCTGTTGATTTCAGATATGAGCCCAATAAAAAAAGCCTAATTTTGGAAAAAGAATTATCTGAGGGATATATTCTTAGTTATCTATTTTATGAGAATGGAGTCATTAAATATAACGGTAAAGCAAAAGATGGTCGTTTTGAAAAGAATATTGAAGATGAAACGCGTTTTTTTTCGCATTCTACTGGCAAGAGTATTACCTCATACATCTTGGGCCATGCCATCTGTGAGGGCTATATCAGCTCTATTGATGAAATAATAGATTGGCCAATGATGAGTAAGACTTTATATCAAGGTCAGCGTCTTCGTGATCTCTTGAATATGAGTGCTGGTGATCGGCATATTGTTGACAAAAGAAGTACCCGTATAAAAGGCTCTAGGAGACACCATAGAGATATGAATTTGGAAACAATAGCAAGTTTACTCGAAGGAACTAAAAAGCGAGGAACTGAGGTTTTTTATAACAATTTTCTTGCTGATGTAATTGCTAATTACGTTGCTTTCAAATCTGGTGATAATTATGATGATTTGATGCGAAGTGTTTTCCAAGATAAAGTGAAAATTAAGTATCGTATTTCTTATGAGAAACATAAAAAAACATGGGACAGTACTTCCGAATATTGGGGTGATGCTCAGACACAAGCTTCTTATTCTTATCATATGACCCGAACAGATTTTTTAAGGGTTGCTGAAGCAATGATGAAGGATTATCAAAACCAAACGTGTGTTGGAAAGTATTTAAAACAAGCTCAGTTACAAGCACCAATATGGCCTAGATATAGACCGAACAAAGATAGCAAGTCTAAGTTATGGTTACATAACTATGCAAAGAAATACGGCGCTCAGTTTTATGTTGATTTTTACGGCATGGATGATCGTAATGTTTTTGGAACAGAGGGTTATAATGGTCAGAATATGCTGATAGATATGGATAATTCAAGGATAATTGTGACAAATAGTGCTGCCACTGGCTGGGATCAAACTATTTACATGATCAATCCTATTAGGGATGGAGTGCTTCCTAAATAATCACATTTAATAAAAATGTTATTATTTTATAAAACTTTAAACAAAATAACACCTATCCAACTCCACCAACCCAACTACTAACCCTGGTCCATGCTCCATGGACTACGGTCAATGGGCAGATCACCCCCTGACCCTGGGTGGGTCAGCTTTGTTGTTTTTATTCGATTTTATTTTACATTGGATCGATATTTAATATAATGTTTATATGAAAATCAGCGTATCAGTAATAATTCTTTGTATATTCTTATCAAGTTGCCAAACAACTTCGGTGCGCAAAAACATTGTTCAGTTCTCAGAGATAGATAGACCTAATGATGAGGCCATTTCTAATTCGCAAGATGGTTATCGTTCTAGAATACAAAGAAGGAAATCACAAAGTCGGCTTTATGTTGTAAATCCCAAAGGTAATGCAGTTGATTTCAAGTATGAGCAAAATGAAAAGAGCCTTATTTTGGAAAAAGAATTATCTGAGGGATATATTCTCAGCTATCTGTTTTATGAAAATGGAGTAATTAAATACAATGGCAAAGCTAAAGATGGTCGTTTTAATAAGAATATAAATGATGAGACACTTTTTTTTACACATTCAACTGGTAAGAGTATTACCTCGTACATCGTAGGACATGCTATTTGTGAAGGTTATATTAGCTCTATTGATGAAATAATTGATTGGCCAATGATGAGTAATACACTTTATCAGGGTCAGCGACTTCGTGATCTTTTAAATATGAGTGCTAGTGACAGGCATACAGTAAATAAAAACAGTTCAAGGGTTATGGGCTCCAATAAACATCATCGAGATATGGGACTAGATAAAATCGCTGCTTTGCTAGATGGTACCAAGAAACAAGGGACACATATTTTTTATAATAATGTTCTTACTGACATTATAGCGAATTATGTAGTTTTCAAGTCTGGCGATAAATACAATGACTTTATGAGAAGTATTTTCCAAAATAAAGTAAAAATTAAATACCGTATTTCTTACGAAAAACATAAAATGACTCCCTCAATTTTGAAGTTTAGTAAATATTGGGGGAAACCTGAAACTCAGGCCTCATATTCATATCATATGACTAGAACAGATTTTTTAAGGGTTGCGGTAGCAATGATGAAAGACTATCAAAATCAAACTTGCGTTGGAAAATATTTAAAACAAGCTCAAGCCTTAGCAATATCATGGCCAAAATATTTTCCTTATAGGCAGAAAAAAACAAATTTACATTCATATGCCAAAAAATATGGTGCTCAATTTTATTTTGACTTTTTTGGCATGGATGATCGTAACATTTTTGGCACAATAGGTCTAAATAATCAGAATATGTTGATTGATATGGATAATTCACGAATTATTGTAACTAATAGTGCTGCTTCAGGTTGGGATCAAACTGTTTTCATGATCAATCCAATTAGAGACGGGGTAATTCCTAAATAGGTGCATTTAAAAAAAGTAATTATTTTATAAAACTTTTCAAATAAAATAACATCCCACCAACTCCACCAACCCAACTTATAAACCCTGGTCCGTGATCCATGGACTACGGTCAATGGGCAGACCACCCCTTAACCAAAGATCTATCTTGATTAGGAAAAGGGTGCAGTAACCCAGTAAATGTTTAATAATGAATTTAAGGTTTATGTTTAAGGTATCAAGATGGATGAACCGAAGGTTTTACCTGCTTCCAGATCAAGATGAGATTTTACCACATCTGATAATTTATACCGTTGCCCTATTTTTGTTTTTACATCTCCATTGGCAATCATTTTAAACAAACGAGTTGCAGATAATTCTAAATCATCGCGTGAAGCACAATAATTAGCCAAAGTAGGCCTTGTGAAATAAAGAGAGCCTTTATGTTGCAGCATAGCCGCATCAATAGGCGGTACAGATCCAGAGGTTGTTCCAAAAGACATGAAATATCCTCTTGGTGACAAACATTCAACGGACTGTTCAAACGTATCTTTACCAACAGAATCATAAACTACTGGAACCCCCTTACCATCAGTCAATTCTTTAACCCTAGCTACAACATTTTCGTTATTACGATCAATCACTTCTGTGTAGCCGTGTTCTTTTGCTAGAGCACATTTTTCTGGCCCACCAGCAACTCCAATCATGCGAGCACCTATTGCTTTGCCCCATTGACCTGCAATCAGGCCAACGCCTCCAGCAGCAGCATGAAACAAAACAGTTTGTCCAGCTGAAATAGGGTAGGCTCTCTCTAACAAATACTCAGCAGTTGTTCCTTTAAGGAAAATAGCTGCAGCTTGTTCGTCTTCAATATTTTCAGGAATTCGTACAACTCTTGAAGCCAATACGTTGCGCACATCTGCGTATGATCCTGGTGGTCCACCAGAATAAACAACTCTATCTCCTTCAGTCAAAAAATTAACTCCTGCACCAATAGATTCAATTATACCTGATGCTTCGAGACCTATACCACTAGGCAAATTCATTGGGTAATAGCCTGAACGTTGATAAATATCCATATAGTTCACACCAATAACACTTTGACGAATAAGAACCTCCCCTTCTTTAGGTAGTCCAATATCGACATTTGATAATTTCATTACTGAGGGTGCACCTTGGGCTTCAATTGCCACAGATATGGACTTCATAATTATCTCCCTTAAGGTTTTATAGTTAAAATATAACAGAAAGAAACTTAACAAGGCAAGTATCCATTATAATACTTAAAAAGATCTAATCTTTTATATTTACAAAAGAGACTTTCGAATAAAAAAAGTAAAATGTAATTATAAACACTATATCTTAATCTTGATTGAAAATTTCAATAAGTTGACTGATATAAAAAAACTTCGTACGCTTAAGAACTATACTTTTTATAAAGTATAATCATAACAATAAATTGGGGGATTTATTATGTTAAGACTAAAAACTTTAAAGTCTAAAGCCATTGCTGCTGGATTAATTTTAGCTGGAACTGTTGGGTTTGCATCCAGCTCTTTCTCTAAAGAAATTACCATTCGAATTGCATCTGGCCATCCACCTACGGTGGTTTATGCAGGGCTGATGAAAAATTATTTTCAACCTGAAGTCATTAAGGCTGTCAAAGCAAAAACTGGACATACAGTTAAATTCATAGAAGGTTACAGTGGATCTATCGTTAAGGTCTTTGACACGTTTGAGGGTGTTCAAAACGGTGTTGTCGACATTGGAGGTTTCTGTTTTTGTTTTGAAGCTTCTAAGTTGCCAATGCATGCATTCCAAATCATGTTGCCATTTGGTACTATGGACCCTGTGCAAAGTGTTGCAATTGCAAACTCTGTTTATAAGCAGTTTCCAAGCCTTGAAAAAAGGTTTCACAAATATAATCAAAAATTACTCGCTAGAGTAGGTGATGGTGGATACAACCTTGGTACTAATTTTCCTTGGAAAGATCTTTCTGAACTGAAGGGGCGTAAAATCCTTGGTGCAGGTCTTAACTTAAATTGGATGAAACAAGCAGGTATTGGTATAATCCCAGTAACGGACGGTTTACCTGGTTGGTATGAAAAAATCAAGACTGGTCTTGCTGAAGGTGGCATCATGTTTCCAAGCGCTTGGGGTAAAACTTTTGGTCTTTGGGAAGTGGGTGAATATTATACCGAAATAGGTTTTGGCTCTATCACATGGCATGCTTTAACAGTTAACAAAAGATTCTGGGAAAAATTACCTGCTGAGGTTCGCCCAGTAATCGAAGAAGTTGCAGCACGGTTCGAGCTTAAAACCGGATCTGCAAACAAAGTAGGTTATAAAAAAGATATGACTTGGTTACGCGCTAACATTAATGTTAATGATTTACCTGAATCAGTTAGGCTTAAATGGGCTCAGGGGCTTAAAGATTGGCCGCAGCAGCATGCTAATGCACTAGAGAAAAAAGGCTTTCCAGCTAAAGCTATTCTTAACGCTACTTTAGATGCTGCAGAAAAAGTTGGCTACAAATGGCCAGTTCGTTACGTAGTTAAATAGTCTTATTGATTAAGTAGCTCCTTACAAATGCTCATTTTATGCATTGGTTGTCGACCGAAAAGTTTTTGAAACCTTTTTGGTCGACAAAGTAAGTAATTTTATACTTATCTGTTTAATGAAATTGAAGGAGATTTATTTTGTCGCTCATTAAAATAAGTGACATTATGTCGAAATTTATGATGGTAATTGCTGCAATCTGGGCTTTTGGATTAGCATTTCTTATTCTTGCTAACATAATAGGTCGTTCTGTTTTTGATTCACCAGTTTATGGAACAGCAGAAATTGTTGCCACTTCAATTGTAATTATTGTTTTCTTACAAGTTGGTTACGCAATCCGAAGCCAATCTATGTTAAGAGCAGATTTTTTAATTATTCATTTACCATACTCAATCCAGCGAATTTTTTTGTTCATTGGTTATTTGCTTGGAGCTGTATTCTTTTTAATGATTATTACCGGTGGATGGGAAGAAAGTGTTCTTTCATATATTGAAGATGAATTTGAAGGTGAAGGTGCGTTGCGTGTCCCTTCGTGGCCAGCTCGATGGATGGTAATGATTGGAAGTACTTTAGCTATAATCAATTATATCGTTTTAGCTTATATTGATGTGTTTAAGCCTAGACCCTCTGGTTCGTTATGAAATATCTATCTTTAACTAGTATTAATATACAGGATTAGTAGCATGTTTGAAGTTAATATTGCTGTCATGCTTGTCGTATGTCTCATTATTTTAATTGCTATGGGTGTTCATATTGCAATCTCTTTAGGAATGACAAGTGCAATAGGAATTTTTTTGACAACAGGTGCAGATAGTTATGCATTTGAAACAGTTCAACGAATGTTAGCTGCAACCGCTTATGAAGCTATACGATCGTATGTCTTTGCAGTTATTCCACTTTTTATGTTAATGGGAGAATTTATTGGAAGGTCAGGCGTTGTTACCGACGTATACCGTGGAATTAATAAACTATTACATCGAATTCCTGGTCGTCTAGCTCTAGCAACAATTATAGGTAATGCATTATTCTCATTTGTAACTGGTGTTAGTATCGCTTCTGCGGCTGCGTTTTCACGCATAGCATATCCTGAAATGAAACGCTTTGGTTATCATAAAGGTTTTGCTCTTGGCACTATTGCTGGGTCTAGTTGTTTAGGAATGCTTATCCCACCAAGTGTTTTAATGATTGTTTGGGGTATTTTAACAGAACAGTCAATTGGTCGAATTTTTGCTGCTGGCGTTTTGCCTGGTGCTTTATTAATGTCTTTGTTTCTTATCTATGTGTTTGTCATGGCACTTTTGAAGCCTGAGGTTGTTGGTGAAGGTGTCAATTCAAGTTCTGAAATTGATAAACAATTAAATAAAGACGAAACAAATGAAGTTTCCATACCACAGTTCCTTATAAGTTTAGCCGGAATATTTTTTGTTATTTTAGCTGTTCTTGGAGGAATTTTAAGTGGCTTTTTTACACCAACTGAAGGCGCTGGTGCTGGAGCCATTATAGGATTGACCTTAGGTGTAATAAAAGGAATGAGATTTCGTGATATCATAGATGCTATTTTATCTGTCGGACGAACATCAGCGCCAATTCTTTTGTTACTTGTTACAGCAGCCCTTTATTCACGAACCCTAGCTATGACCGGTATGGCAAACGCAATAGAGGGATTATTTCTAGATTCTGGAATGGAACCGTGGATGATCATTGGTGTTATGGTTTTAATCTGGTTTTTGTTAGGCATGATTATCGATTCAATTTCAATAATGCTTTTAACGGCAGCTATTTTTGCTCCTATTGCAATGAAAATTGGGTATGACCCAATTGCTTTTGCTATTATTGGCATTATTGCTATTGAAGCTGGATTACTCACCCCACCATTTGGTTTACTTGTTTATACAGTAAAAGCCGCAATTCATGGAGAGGGTGATAATGTACAAGTTATGTCAATTTTTAAAAGCTCTACTCCTTATTGGATGATCATGCTTATTTGTATGGTAGCTATTATTATTTTCCCAGAAATCGCAACATTTCTTCCAAATGCACTATTTTAAACACAATAATTTAAGGTAACATTATTAAATCTATTAACTCCAAGGTTTAATAACTATTTTAATAGCATTATCAATTCTTTCTCTTGCATACTTTAGTGCCTTAGGTAATTCATCTAGATTAAAAGTATGAGTATGGACTAAACTTGCATCAAATCTTTTCTGTTTCATGAACTCCATTGCTCTATGAGTTGCACTTTTACCTTCACCCCTAATACCATACATATAAATATTATTTATAACCATGTGAGGTATATTGATACTGATTGGCTTATGAGGGAATGCTGCTAAACATATTTTACCACCCCTATTTGTCATCATTATTGCGTCATTGAGTGCCTGCTCAGTTCCAGCACATTCTATTACATAATCAGTACCTTTTGTGCCGACAATATCTTTAACTGCTTTAACAACATCAGTTTCATTTTTAACATTTAAAGTATAGTCAGCACCAAGTTTTTTACCAATTTCTAAGCGGCTATCTCTTGTACCAATGAGTATTACTGGACCTGCTCCAAGTGCTTTTGCAACGGCAACCCCAAGCAATCCAATTGGCCCAGGGCCAATAACAACCACGCTTTCGCCTGCAATTAATCCCCCTAATTCTGTCAAGCCATACATGGTTGTTCCAGCTGTTACAACCAAAGTTGCCTCTTCATCTGACATATCATCTGGAACTTTTATTAATGTATTTATGTTATTGACTGCATATTGTTTAAAACCTCCATCGGTCGTAAATCCATTAGCTCTATGACCTTTGTTAACATCTCCATAGTTCAGTCCATAATTATGACAAGAAGTGTACATGCCCATACGACATCTCTTGCACTGTCCACATCCAGAGTGAATTTCAACAGTAACTCTATCTCCAATTTGAAATTCATCTACTGCAGGTCCTAGAGCAACAACAGTGCCCATATATTCATGCCCTGGTGTAAAATTTTTATTAAATGGCAACCCTCCTTCAATCATAGCAGGTGGACCATGGCTTATTACATCTAGATCTGTGGCACAAATAGCAACCGCATCTATTCTGACTAAAACTTCTGCTTTATTTGGCATTTCAACTTTTTTATCAACTAATGATAGATTGTTAGGGTCACCCAAGACCCATGCCTTCATAGTTTTGGGAATTGGAAATTTTTCTGAGATTTTCCCGGAGAATTCTAATGCCATTATATATCCTTTTAATTTAAATTAGTCCATGTAAGCAAATAAATGTCAAACACATTTATTTGCACAAACCAATCCTTTTTTCTTACGTTCACACCACGTAGTAAATAAACTAGAGCCAATAAGAACTATTACTCCTAATATAATTATCAAACCTATATTTTCTGAAAAATTATTACTCCAGTAATTGAACAAAATACTAATTGAAGGTAAGAAAAAAGTTGTATAACGGATACTTCTGCGACCTGTAACGTTTTAACGATTAAAAAATGTGAGCTTGAATTTAGTATACACATTGTTAACAGCCACAAAAAAAAATTGTGGTATAGGCTCCCAAATAAAAAAACTAGTAACTGCCGAGACTTAAAATTATTAAAACTCCTATAAAGCCTATAAGAATAGCGGTCCATCTTCTCCAACCCATCAATGAACCCTGGTCCATGCTCCATGGACTACGGTCAATGGGCAGACCGCCCCCTGACCAAAGATCAATCTTGATTAGGAAAAGGGTGCAGTAACCCCTGACCATGGACTTTGTCTGCTGTAGACAAGGTTGTAGACAAGCTTTTATCATTGACGGATTCATGGATTTTGCTAAGCTATTGAAATAGTTGGAGTTTAGACAAACCCATTGCTCTAGTAAGGCATCACACCTCTCTCAGAGCGCACCATTTCACTTCAAGATGACTGGTTAACCTACTGTTTTTCAAGCGTTAATTTAAACTTGGATTAATGGTGTAAAACAATATGAGAAACAAATGTATAGCTTGATTATGTTAGGATAGATGTCAGATTTGATCTGAACTAATGCAAATAAAAGAAGTTAAACTCTCTTCTTCTGGTCTAAGAGCAAATGATTTTCCCAAAGTGGTCCAGATAAATTCACGCATGAGCTCTGTATTTGTATAAACTAAGGACTTGTATGACTGCACAATGCAGCGTTCTACCCTGAACCATTCGCCAGGCTCAGGAGATTTCCCGAAGATGTCTAGAAACATTGAACGAAACTTGCCTGAAACAAATTGAGAACCCATTTCTGCCTGCTCTTGAAAACTAACCTCATCTGCTGAAGCAAGAGCGCACAAAACAGGGTGAAGCCTCGCGGATGAAATACGCCGAAATTTTTGTATTTCCTGTATCGTCCTTTGAATGTCCCGTTCAGTATTTATAAAGTCGGGGCCTATTTGACAAGTACTCTCGTCAACCCAAGAAACAATTGGAAAAGCATTGATTAGCCAGTCTCCAAGATGAGCAAATCGCCTAGGCAAACTTGCATTACGCCTGAGAAAATCAATATCGTATTTACTGCGAGAGAACCAGCAGTCAATACTAGAGAAAAACTCATTCATCTCCTCAGCTGGGAGGAGCTCGTGATATTGCAATCCGAATACACCCACAACATATTTTTGTTCTCTTAGAAAGTCTATAAGCTGCTTATCAAGAGTTTTATGGAATATACTATGACCAGTTCCTACAACTACCAGATCAAAGAATCCCTCTGGTTTCTTCCAAAAGGGAGGCAATGGAGAAATGCATATCTCCGCTTCTGGCGGCAGAAGTCTGATTATCAAATCAAGACCTAACCTGTCACCAAAATTAGCACAGACGTTGTAACTTAAAACTAAAACCCTCATCTACCTATTCGTTCTCTTACATGTTTGAAAAATCATACAAAATCAATATTATGATTATTTTCAACTTTATATCTACTTAATATTTTGTCAAAGAACCATTTCATTTCAGAAAGTATTCTAATCTCAGGTTCTGATGACTGATTAGAACATTGAGGACATAAACTTTTATTTAATGTTCTATTTTTAATAACTGATTGAAAGCTATGACCTTTAGAACATAACCACATGACTTTAAAGAATATTACTCTGTAAAAAGATTATGCTTTAGCCTTAAAACTAAATCTTATTCATCTGCATTAAGAATAACTAAATCTGTTCTTCAAAAATTGGAGCACATCTGATAATTCAAAGCGTTGTCCTATTTTTTTTTTACAGATCCATTGGCAATCATTTTAAACAAGCGAGCTGATTATTCATCCATCATTTCACCAGAGCCACCCAAAGGTTCTGGAAAATCTTTAAACTTGGGTAATCCATCCTTTATATGAAGAATGCTACTTTCATAATTAACATGGAATGAAGGTTTATATTCAAAATCTTTTAAAATAGAGGCATAGACATCTATTTTCCCATAGGTAGTGCTATGGTCTACATAAACATGACCACCACATTTATTACACCACTTACGGTCGTGACCTTGAACTTTTGCATAACTGCTAAGAAATTCTTCGCCTTTTGAAACTTTAAAGTTTTCTGGTTCCCATAATGCCGCGCCAGTAACAGGTGCTGCAGACCAGCCCCTACAGAGTTTACAGTGACATATGGCCATTACAGCAGGCTCTCCAGTGACCTCAACATGAACAGAACCACAAAAACATTCACCTTTATATTTTGTCATACCAGTTTATCCTTCATAACAAATAGAATTAAAAATAAATTAAACTAATAATAAAATAAAAATCAAAGTATTAAAATTATTTATTTAGTTTTTTGCAGCAAAAGTCTTTGCAGCAGTTGCATTAAATTCTAAAGCTACACACTCAGTATCACCTTCAACCCAACCATCATGTCCAGGTTCAATTACATATACATCACCTGCAACAAAAGTATCAATAGTACCATCGTTATGCTTTGCTGACATAGAACCTGATAGTACAGTTCCAACATGACGTGCTTGACAACTTTCCCCACCGACTACAGGTTTAATACAAGTTGACCAACTCCAACCAGGTTGAAGTACCATTTTTGCTGCAGCAACACCACCTAAGTCACAAACGTGGACATTTGCTTTATCTGGACTACGAACTTCATCTGGATTATTGAAAGATTTTTTAACTATTCCCGACATGATTTACTCCTATTTATCTACATTTCATTTTGATATATAAATAATTAGAAATCAAACCTTAAAACCACAAAAATTAGTAAAGATTGATATTTAAAGCTCATTGCTTAAGTTTTAATCATTTTAATTATGAAAGTAGTATCCTTGAAATAAAAGATGGGTTACCCAAATCTAAAGACTTTCCAGAACTTTTTGGTGACACGGGTGAAATGATGGATGAATAGATATAAATTGATCACACTTCATCAAGTGTTAACCAATTGAATTATAAGCATGATATATGTAATATTTAAAAGTTTTTGAAACTAAAAAAGTTTACATGATTATCTTTGGAAACGTCTAGATGCCACATAAATAGAAATTAATCCCATAAGGGCAAATAGTATTAATATAAGTATAGGTACTTCTGCTTGTCTTGTTAACCTTACTTCAAGTAAAGCAGCAACAAGAAGAAAAAAGCCAAATCCACAGCAGTAAAGAAGCTTTTGAGCAACAAATTTTGGGCTGCTTTGACACCAAAAAATTAATGTACCTATAAAAACACAACCTGCGCCCATATTTTTTCTAAGTGCTATGGCTACATTGAAAGCTTCGTTATTTTTTTCTATGTTTGGAAACATAGCTAAAGTAAAAAAATCTGGAAAGATCCAAAAGCTTAGGCCAAGGATAATCATTATAAAACCATTTATTGCTAATATTAATCTAGAATTACCCATATAAAACAAAAATACTTTCAAACACAAATTTAATGTTAAAACATATAATAAATTTAATAATAGTCAAAACTCTTTAACTAAAAAAACCTATATGCTTCAAAATTTATGTATAATATTCATACGTTTGTAAGCCAATACTAGTTCGGAGGATAGGGTTTTACTTGAAGCGACACATAAACTTTTGATATTGCTGAAGTGTAGTTCCAAATTGTTAATTATGTATGAACTTAACTTCACTTCACTAAGAGCGTGCCGTCTTATTTCAAAGTGTTTGATTAATTTTATATTTTTAAGCTTTTAGTTAAGACACTAAAAGTAGTTTTTTTAAATAAAAATGGAAACAATAAAAAAACACTTTATATTAAAATATCATTTAACTTTATTTCTAGAAAATATGACTGATAATTTAATTCTTAAAAATATAATTTATGCAAAACTCAAGAATCCATATACAGAAAATAAAACTATTGATCAGTTGCGTAAAGAAACAGAAGAAGCTGGTAACAAAATACCTTTGCCAAAGAATACTAAATTCAAAAGAGTAAGTGTTGGAAACATCGATGCAGAATGGATTACATGTGGAGAAGTTGAAACTGACAAAATATTTATGTTTATACATGGTGGGGGGTATTATAGAGGATCAATTGCTGCAACTCGTGCAACCGTAGCAAGAATATCTGCTGAAGCAAAAGTAAGATGTTTATCAATAGAATATAGATTAGCTCCAGAACATCCTTTTCCAGCTGCCATTGATGATACATTTACAGCTTATAATTGGCTTTTAAAAGAGGGGCTGAACCCTAAAAACATCATTGTAAGCGGTCAATCTGCTGGTGGTGGGTTATGTTTAGCATTACTACTAAAATTGAAAGAAAAAAATTTTTTTCAGCCAAGAGCCGCTGTTGCTTTAAGCCCTTGGACTGACCTTACTCAATCAGGAAAGACAATGAAAATCAATGCAGATATTGATCCAGTTATTAGTAAAAAATATCTAGATAGGATGGCTAATCTATACCTTGCTAAGACTTCTAATATGTCACCTTTGGCGTCTCCACTTTATGGTGAATTATCTGGATTACCACCTTTGTTAGTTCAGGTTGGTTCTGCTGAAACGATGTTAGATGATAGTCGACGTTTTGTTGAAAAAGCAAAAATAGCAAAAGTAGATGTACAAATTGAAGTTTGGAAGGATATGTTTCATGGGTGGCATGGCAGTGCACATATTTTAAAAGATGGAGAAAAAGCTATAAAAAGCATAGGGTTGTTTTGTAGAAATTTATTTAATAATAAATTAGACTAAGCATGATTTATTAACTAAATTTTATCATATATAGCCATCTTTTAAGAGTTATTAATTTACAAAAAGACTTGTGTTATAAGTCAGTTTTTTGTTCCAATCTTCTAATAGTTTCATCTAATTTCCCAAAATTATAAATATGATAGTTATTGAATTTTAATTTTTCAACAAACTCATCGACTTTAATACCATCGTGGCTCAAATAATTTAAGACTTTCCAGTTTTTAAAAATATATTTGTAACTTTCATTTCCACATAATTTTAGATATTTAAAAATTCCTTTGACGCTACACATAGAAGGTAAGCCAATACGAATAGTGTTTAAAAAAGGTAAATTATTAATTGCCTCAGGATTCATACAAAGTTGTGTAATTGCATTATTAAAAATTTTTAGTTTGGTTTTGATTTCAAGTTCTGTTTCATTTTGAGGATATATTCCACAATCTACTTTTATATTTGCTTTTTTTAAGATTGTTGCAACATCAATATCATTTTGAAAAATATTACTCGGGTGTCTTGGAATAGATCCGCCGATTACAAGCGCTTTATCTATTCCTTTTAATGTACAGAATTTTATAAAGTTTTCTAATTCGTGTTCATGTTTTATATTTCGTGCAGCAACGTGAGGAATAGCCTTACTACTACCTGCTTGCTGATTAAGTTCATCAGACGCCTGAGCCACGTCCTTTAAGTCATGAATAAGTAAATGAGTAACATTGACAGCCGAAACATGTTGTATTGTGAAATTACTTAGCTTTTGTTGAGGTGTTTTTTCTGTTGATATGTTCATTTTACAATTAATTAACTTTGATAAAAAGGTTTGTAATAAATAAATTATTTTTCTTTTGATCGGCTTATTTGTGTTACATATACGGAGTATATAAAACCTATTATTGCAACAACGTCTATCCAATTAAAAGGTGCGTCTTTCCCACCAATAACTCTGTATATTAAATATACAAAACAAATGACTCCTAACAACCAACATTGTGCATATTTAAAATCCATTGAAACTCCAATTAAAAAATAATTATATTAAATGTATCTTAACTTATAATATTAAATTTATAGGTTGTATTTAATTCACAATAATTCAGTCGTATAAAAAAGTGTACAAAATTTTAATAAAAATCTAAAAAAAGGTTAGATTTGCAATAATTTTATTACTTGATTTTCTGAAATTACTCTTGTCATTATTAATTGTTGTGCAAGAAATTAAAAGATAAAATATTTATTTTTATCATAAAAATAAGAAACCACTTTTTTTGGAGAGATTATATTGGAGCAGAGATCAAAAATTACTCATGAAAAATCTTTTATAAAAAAAAAGAGCCCGATGCATCTTCTGATTTTCAACACCTTTTACCAATGTCATCCGATGCGTTTATAAAAAAGCTAGATAATTGGAGTATACAATATAAGTACTTTGAGCATGTCCCATTAAGAACTGTTAATGAATCAAAGAGTGTACAAGATATGTTTTTAAATGCTAAACAGGGTGGTGGGCATATTAAAAATCTTTTTTTAAGGGATCATAAAAAAAATAATATATTAATTGTTGCTCATCAAGATGCTTTGATTGATCTTAAGAAATTACAGTTTAAAATAGATTCAGGCCGATTGTCGTTTGGTTCGTCAGACAGATTGATGGAACATTTAGGAGTATTTCCAGGTGCAGTAACCCCTTTCTCCATGATTAATGGCGTACATAAAAATGTAGTCTTATTTATTGATTTATCTTTAAAAAACTTTAAGAAAATTTATTTGCATCCATTGGTAAACGACAGGACTTTGGAAATAACAATTGAAAATTTAGAAATGTTTTTTAAAAAAATTAATGTTATTCCTCAATGGATAAAGTTGTAAGTAATTAAAAGGCTATATTATAATGGAAAATAATAAAAAAAATTGGTGGATTTGGGTAAGTGTATATTTATGTATTTCTCTAATTTTATTTATTATTTTTTCTTTATATGTGACTTTTAGTTAATTAGGATATTGTTAAAAATGAAGTATAAGTCACTTGAAGAAATTCAGAAAAACCCAGTATGGTTAAAATTACAATCAAAGGGTACTGACAAGAAACAACTTGATAAACAATTTTTGTCTTTAACAGAAGAAGAAAAAAAAATTGCTATTGATTTGTTTGAATCTCTAAAATTAGTGATGGAAAATATTCTTAAAGAAAAGAAAACTCATCATTAGAAATTGACCGTTTTAAATTTATTTATATTAAATAGATAGATTTATTTTTAAAATAGAGAGGGCCTCAAATGAAAATTCGAGTGTATTTAATCTTATTTTTTATCTTGATAAGCGTTGAGGGTAAAGCTTTTGAACCATATTCTGGCATCTCTTGTCATAATTCAATAAAAAATGGAAACATAGATTTTTTTTTCAAACATGATGAAAACTTTATATATGCCAAAGCTTATAAAAGAGTAAAAGGTGAGTTTGTTCAAATTGGAGATGTAGTGGGTCAAAAGATATCTTCATTTATCTTGTTTGAAGATAATACTGTAGATAAAGATTTAAATTTTGCTTGGCATTTAGATATGGTTACTAAAATTTTAAAACCATTTATTTTAAGTAAAACTAAAGATGAAAAATTTAAAATGCCTAATATACTTGATTGCATAAGTAAAAATTTTTGGTTTTAATTAAATCATAATTAGGTAAAGTTTAAAGTACAAAACAAAGTTTTTAAGCTTAACTTTAGCAGGTAACAAAAAATGGCTACATCTGAAACTGTAATTGATAATAAAAGAACAAGAGTTACACGCTGGTCTTTTGAGGTAGGAGAAGATACTGGGCAACATATTCACGAGTATGATTATGTTGTGGTTCCTATGGATGACGGTCAATTAAAAATTGTAGATCAAGATGGAACAGTTCTTATATCAGATTTAATTAAGGGTATGAGCTACTATAGAAATAAAGGTGCTAATCATAATGTCATTAATCATAATGATTTCCCTTTTTCATTTGTTGAAATAGAGTTCAAGTAATTTGTTACTTTAAAAAGATAAATTATTTTAATTAAGGATGGCTTTTAATAATGAAATCAAAATTAATAAGTTATATAACGTCAGATTTTCAGAGCCAAAGTGATATGAAAATTGGCGAAATTGAGTGGGAAAAAATTATGAATGAACGATTTGACAAATTTAAAAAAGCTGGTGCAGTCAGGCAAACGGTTACTCAAATATGGAATAAAGAAGGTACATTAAGATTAGGTCATTTATGGGAATACAAAGATGATAAAGCTTTCATAGCATGTCAAAAACTATTTAAAGAAGCTGAATCTGAATTCAAAAAAAGAACAGGTATAACATGGAAAGTTTTTTCTAACAGGGGTGTTGTTTTATATGAAACCATTTATTAATAAATTAATACATACAACTAAACACTTTATATTGTTTTTAACGTCAAAACTTATAGATAAGTTGTAATGATATTTAATTTTTTCAAAAAGTATTTTCACTTTTTCTTAGTAGCTTATTTTTATCTAATTTCTAATGCTTTTTCCTCAGACTTAGATCAACTTTTTTCAGAATTAAAAAATGCACCCAATTTAATTTCTGCTAAATCAATTGAGAATAAAATATGGAAGAAATGGTCAATAATTGGAAATGATGAATTGAGCAACCTTCAAATGAAAAGAGGGGTAGTGTTGTTAGAAAATGGTAGGTTAGACAAAGCTTTAGATTTGTTTGTTAATTTGTCAAAAAAACTACCTCATTGGGCGGAGCCGATTAATAAAATTGCTACAATAAAATTTATTATGGGTGATTATTTAAGTTCTGTATATTATATCAAACAAACTTTGTTACTGGAACCAAGACATTTTGGAGCAATATCTGGTTTAACACAAATTAATATAGCTCTAAAAAAATATGATAAAGCTTTGGCAAATATAGATTACGTGACAAGTATTCATCCGTTTATTGCAATAAAAAAATTAAGACCACTTATACTTAATATGTTAAAAAAATCATCTATATAACCTTATTTTAATTTTAAAAGCATGTGATGAACAGTAAAAATTGGATTTCAGTCTTATTGCTAGGTTTCTTATGGGGTGCAAGCTTCTTATTTGTCGAAATTTTGCTTAATTATATAAGCCCATTTATGATTGTATATTTAAGAGTAAGTTTGGCCTCAGTAATTTTAATCTTATATATTGTTCTGAGTAAAATAAAATTAGAGTTATCATTCTTATTAATTTTTAACTTCTTTGTTATGGGAATTTTGAATAATGTATTTCCATTTCTTTTAATAACATATGGTCAACAAACAGTTTCTGGAGGACTTGCCTCCATTCTCAATGCAAACACATCTTTTTTAACAATTCTATTAGCCTCATTAATATTAAAAAACGAGGCATTGACAAAATCTAGAATAATAGGTGTTTTAATAGGTATTGTAGGAGTTATTATAGTAATTGGTTATGAGAATATGTCAGATTTTTTTAATAACGAGGTAGGAAAGGTTTTAATTTTGCTTTCTGGTTTATCTTATGCATTAGCAGCAATTTTTGCAAAAGTGAGATTGAAAAATGTTAAACCTGAAGTTGCCGCAACTGGTATGTTAACTATGAGCACTCTTATTTTATCACCATTTATTTTTCTTTTTTATGGAAATGAAATTTTGTCACTTAATCTTATTTCGATCAGCTACTCTTTACTCTTTGCAGTGATATGTTCAGTATTAGCCTATTTTATATATTTTAAAATTCTTGTGTCTACTGGTGCTGGTAATTTGTTGATATGTACGATTATTATTCCTCCATCAGCCATATTGCTGAATGCAATTATAATAGGTGAATTAATTAATGTTAATGAATTTATAGGCTTAATAGTTATTATATCAGGATTATTAATTTTAGATGGTAGATTAATAAAAAACATTAAATTAAAATTCTATAATATTTAATATATTAAATATGAATTATAAGTTTTTTGATAATTTAAAAGCCCTGTTTTAAGTTATATTATAATATTTTTTTTTAATTATAGATTCATTTTAAATAACTTGTAATATTTAATTTATTAAGTTTATTGAAGTATATTAATGATAAAAATATTTATTCTAATAATAATTATTAGCATCTCAGGATGTGTTAATAAAAATATAAAACAACGAATGATGTATAAAAACCCTGGACTTGTGGCCTTGCACGACTTGATTGTAGGCGAAAAGACAAGAAAAGAGGTTTTAATATTTGGCTGTACAAATCATCCAGCAGATTACTCAGATAAAGAGCTCTGCAAGTGTGTGAATTCTTCAAAAGCTCATTTAATAGAAAAAAATAAACGTAATTTAAGTTGTGGTTATAACAATAAAGAATACAAGCGTTCAACTTTTAAACAGAATGATTCAAAAACAAAAGATAGATTTTTGAAGGAGAGTACAAAGTCATTAGAGAATTATTACACCAGAAACTTAATTCTAAATAGAAAGATTAAAGATAAAGTTAGCTTTGTAAGTAAGTTACCCAAATGCCCTACTATGGGGGGCAAGTATGGTTGTTACGGCACTCAAAAATTTAAAAAATTTACCTACATAGGTGAATTCAAAAATAGAAAAAGACATGGTAAAGGAATTATGACCTGGACGTCTGGTGATAAATATGTTGGTAAATTTGTCTATGGTCATAGAGAGGGAAAAGGAACATATACTTGGAGAAATGGAGATAATTACGAGGGGACTTATAAAAATAATAAAATTCATGGAAAAGGAAAATTAACTTGGACAAATGGAAACATATATGAAGGAGATTTCTTCAAAGGTAAAATAACTGGTTTAGGCAAATTTGTTTGGGCCTCTGGAGAAAAGTATATTGGTAAATTCAAAAATGGTCTAAAACATGGTAAAGGAAAAATCTTATATAAAAACGGTAACATAAAAGAAGGTGTTTGGTCAGATGATATTTATAAATACGCAACCACAACAAATAAACCTAAAAATATTTCTAAAATAACTTCTTTATTGGCCTCTCAAAATAAAAATACAAAATTTAATCAACTACCCAAGTGTGGATCAGGTTATAAAGACATGTGTTTTGGTGAAATCATTACAAAAAAATATAAATATATTGGCGAATTTAAAAAAAATATGATGCATGGAAAAGGAAAGTATACTCATATTGGCGACGATAAATTCAAAGGTTATACTTATGTTGGGCAATATTTTAAGAATAAAAGACATGGATATGGAAAAGCTGGGTGGCCAAATGGACAGAAATTTTCTGGTGAATTTTTAAATGGTAAACCAAATGGTCTTGGAGTTTATACTTATTTTAATGGTGATACCTATCAAGGTATTTTGAAGAATGGTATACGTGAAGGTGAAGGAAAATATGTTTATAAAAGTGGTAAATTAGAAGAGGGTTTATGGAAAAATAATAAATTTCTTTACGCAAAGAAAATTAATAAAACTCAAAAAAAGATAGCAGATATGATGTCAAACATTTCCTCTGACGATGTATATGCTTCAAGACAAGAACTAGAAAGAGAAAGACAAAAACGCATAGAATTAGAACGTAAATTAGCTATATTATTAGATAAACAAAAAAATGAAGAGAAAATTATTAATGCTGATATAAGAGCTCCTATACTTGAGATTGTAGCTAACAAAACGATAGGTAAAAGAGGAACGATTAGAGGAATTGCAAAAGATAATGTAGAAGTAGTTGAGGTAACGGTTGATGGTAAATCAATTTCGTTATCATCCAATGGTAACTTCGAATATTCTACATATGTTCCACCAACGGGTAAAGAACTTAAAATAGAAGTAACTGATATTGCCGGTTTAACTACTTCAAAGATTATAAAGTTAAAAGCTAATAGAATGATTAGTGATAGCTCTATATCATTTGAAAGCTTAAACCCACTTAATAAAAGAGTTAAGAAAAATGAAGATGCTTTAGCTTTAATAGTGGGTGTTTCTAATTATGAAAATACAAAAGCCAAAGCTTTGTACGCAGATAATGATGCAATGGTATTTAAAGATTATGCCACTGAGAAATTAGGCATATCTAAAAATAGAATAAAGATACTCCTGAATGATGGAGCCGATGAAAGAGATATATTATTATCTGTACAAGAATGGCTAAGACGTTCAGCTAAACCTAATAAAAGTGACATCTACATATTCTTTGCAGGGCATGGTCTAGCATCTCATGATGGTAATAATATGTACCTTCTTCCTCACGACGGCTCACCTAGACTGCTTGAGAAGACTGCCATATTGCGTGACGAACTTTTCTCTGACATCAAGGAAGCTAATCCTAAATCCGTAACAGTCTTCCTAGACACCTGCTACTCAGGTGAAACACGTAATGAAGAGATTCTAGTAGCTGGAAGACCTGTTGCCATTATAGCGAAAGAACAAGCTATACCAGATGGATTTACACTTTTTAGCGCAGCATCAAATGAGCAGATATCAAGGCCACTAGAAGAAGCTAAACATGGTATGTTCTCATACTTCCTTATGAAGGGCATGGAAGGTGATGCAGATACAAATGCTGACAATAAGATTACAGCAAGAGAACTCCACATATACGTAAAACAAAATGTTGTTCAACAATCATCAGGCTCACAAACACCTGAACTACAAGGTGATAAAGACAGAGTGCTTGTGCAGTTTAACTAGGACCACCATTCCTGCTCATTTAACGACTCCACAGAGTTTCTAGTACACACTTATTTTATCAAAGTTAGCAAAAATTCACTATTTTTTGCTAATTCTTGAGACTTTATTCTATCAGTTAAAGCGGGTAAATACTCTTCAAGTTTTTCAATTATATCTGGTGTAACATTTTGTAAAGCACCATTTTCTATAAGCTCACAACCATGCTCCTCTGCCATAGGAAATATTGAACTATAATCACCTCCTTCAGCTGAATAATGAAGTTCTGTAGGTGTTGGAAAATCAAATATATTTATTAATTCATCTATAGAACGTTTATCACCAAGAAGATTAAACAAAATACAATAAAGTGCTTCAGACCCATCATCTATAATTTCTGCATTACCTCTATAATTATCATCCTCTTCTTCTAAAAAATTATAATAATCTACTATTTTTTGAGATTTCAATATTGAGCCCCTTTTAATTAAAAACTTATTAAGATTTAAATATTATAAAGATAAAATTTCAAGCATTATTTGATTGTAAACAAAAATGGGTAGTAGATAAAGTTGAAAGACAATATCAGTTTAACAAACACCAGAGTTGCAAGGTGATAAAGACAGAGTAATAGTAAATTTTAACTAAAGTTTTTTTATTTTTTCTAGAAATGTATCTTGAAAGCATATAAATTATGAGTTGAGCATAAAATTACAAACTATAAAAAAATAATTAACATAAAATTGGAATATCAAGTTAAATATATGTAATGAATTTTAATATATTTAAGAAAAATGGAGACACTTTTCTTCTTAAATTTAAGTGTGGTTTATTTTGCTTGAATTTTTTTTTATTAATAATACGTTAATTATAGAATTAAGTAATTATATTTAATTTTTATGAATTAATAATTTTTTATTATCACCTTGATAAGGAGTAATAAGTGAAACAAGATTATTTACCCATTATAGAGAAATGGGTTCGAGCTTTCATAAATACAATGAATAGTGACGTAAAAGATGGTTTTGCTAAGCCTGGTGAGGATTTTGGTGACGTGCCTAAAGGTATAAAAATTATTTTTGATGGATATGGTTACAACGAAGATACAGATCAAGACGACGACTTTAATATGTTGTCTTTTGCTGTTTTTGTTCATAAAAATTCTCTAACTGAATATTTTCCACAGCATGACACAAACTTCAATATGATTGTTCATAGGCCCAGTGAGGAATGTTGTATAAATGTTTGGTTTACTGTTAAAGAAGATTATGTAAATGTTTTGCCGTTTGAAGATATGCAAAATACAGAATTAGATCATGATTTTGTAATTGATGTTATTTTCAAAATTGATGGTAGAGAAGAATATATTCCAGGTTGAATTAAATTAAAATTTTGTAATTAAGAAATTAAAGTTAACAAAGAATTGGAGATTAATGATGAAAAATGTTTTGATTTTAATAACTGCTTTTATTATTGGAGGATGTAGTACAGTTGCTGGTGTAGGTAAAGATGTTACAGACGCAGCTGAATGGTCAAAAGATACAATGTCAAAAAAATTGAAAAGTAAATAAAAAGACAATAAATATTTATGGTATTTATTTTTAATTCAATTCAGGTAAATCCATGTCATTAAGTGAAAAAATTAATGAAATTATTTCCAAAAACGAAGAAGTTTACTGGAATAATGAATTCCAGATACAACTACATATGTCAAAAAAATACTTATTAGCATTTAAGACCGCAGCAATTATTGAATCAGGTGAATTTGATGAAACATTTCCACCACCCACACATATTGTTGCTGATTTAGGTGCCGATAAAATAGATAATCATGATATGTTTATAAAAGATTTTTTTGAAGTTATAACAAAACTCTCAAAAGGTTTAACAATGTCTAATGGTAATTTTGATTAAAAAAAGAGATTAATAAATAAAACCATCATCGTTATGTAACAAAATATAAAACTTAATTTTGCTTTCTTTTATTTATTTCTGCCTCTAAATCTGCCATTGCTTTATCAGCATTTTTTTGAGTGCTTAAAACCTCATTTTTCTGAATTTGGTTTAAAAGAGCTTGATTTGCTTTACCAATAGGGAATTCTAGTAGTACAAAAAATTGATATTTATTAGCTCTACTAAAGGCTTTAGTTTTGGTTTGTTTATAACCAATTAATTTAGCTTCAGCGCTAACGTTTTTTATTACTTCTTCAAAAGCACTTTGTACTTGTTCATTAGTACCAGTTCCAATCGCCTTAGCATAACCGTCCGTTTTCGCACTTATATCACTATCTAAGCTGTCAGCTAATTGTCGTTTAGCATCTAAAATGGCTTTGCTCCTCGCAATATTCATGCTAGCCGATTCACCAGCACCACAAGCAGCAAGAGCAAAGTCACTTACAGGTACATTGAGACACCAATCAGGTATATCATCAACAGTATCAGCAACTTTATCTTCAACTTTTTTTATCTCTTCTTGACGTAGTTTTAAGGTAGCCTCAGGCGAACCTATTTTTGGACCACAAGAGCTTAAAATTAAGATTAATAAACCTGATAATATAGCAATAATATTTTTCATTAATTTTTCCTTAAAATTGAATAACCTATATTTTTCATAAACCAGTTTGATTTTCCTATATCATCTAGCCTAATTGATAATTCTTTTATATCTATTTTATCCATTATTGCAAATTTCATTTTTGTTGCAAGCACAATTATGAATTCTTGTGTTTCATTTTTTTTAAAATTTTTAGGTAAAGAGAGATTAAAACCATATTTTTTATATTTCTCTTTGTTAGGAATAAAAAAACTTTCACTCAATAAGTTGTTCATGTCGTGTTTATTTGGATATAGTTTATGATAATTTTCTTTATCAACGCTTGGGTACCAGCCAAGAATAGTCACATATGCTTCTTTGGATAGTTTGCCATTAATAACGAAATTACTTCCTTCAAAAAAACGTTTTGTATCATCAACAAATTTTAGTTTATTTTTGTTATCTTTTTTAAATATTCCAATGTTTGCGTTAACAATAAATTCTTGATCATGATCACCATTATATTTAAAAACATCAGCATCAATTTTGACAATACAAAAATCTTCTTTTATTCCACCTCTTTTTTTTTCAAGAATAGCAAAGTCTTTTATGTATCCACCACTAATAGTATTAAATGTACTTTGATAAAGCTCACAATTTGCTTTATCTCCTGAATCAATACAAACTTCTATTTGATTAGAATTAAGTCTTTCCAAGCCAATTTTTCGAAGCGCATCATTCTTAGCTTCTCTTTCAGCTAAATCGCATGCTTCTTTTTTTGACGTATTTTCTCCCCAATATGACATGCCTTCACCTTTAACTATTTTTGCTTGAATTATTGATGGATATATAATTAAAAAAAGTAGGGCGCTATTGGCTAACAACAAATACAACAGATGGTCGCATATACTTGTATATTTCGGTTGCTTCATATTTTTTGTTATCATTGAAATTATCCTTTAAAGGTGATTTTAAAAAAGTTGAAATTACATTTCCTGAAATTCCAATATTTACGTCTTCTGGTATAAAGCCATCCTTATTTAAAACTTCTTTCTTATTTAATTTACCAACTGCTATACCTATAATCTGGCCATTATTATTAAAGATTGGCCCTCCACTATTTCCTTTATTCATCTTAGCTGTTATTTGAAATTCACCTGCAAGCTCTCCAAAGCCAGAGGCTTTGCTAACAATACCTTCTGAGATTGATGGGTTATATCTTCCTAATACAGATGACATTGGATATCCCATTAAATAAACTTTTTCACCAGGTATAGGATCCCTAATGTCATTAATTGATAAACTATGGTTTGATGGAAATGGTTTTTTTAGAATTAAAATGGCCATATCTTTATCTTTACTTTCAGGAATTTTTACACTTTCAACTTCTCTTACCTTTCCTACACCGTTTCGAACTACAATATAACTAGATCCACTTATGACGTGTTTATTTGTGATTATCCACTTACCGTTATTTATTATAACTCCACTTCCAGTAGATACAGGCTTGTTTTTATTTAAAAATATTTCTTCAGGTTTTGAGTTTGGTTTGATTATAACTCTTTTGTCTAATTTGACTTGGGGTTGAATAATTTTAGATTGTTTGTTTAGCTTAGGAGTTTTTATTAATTTATTTTTATTTATATTACTGTTTTTAGAATTTACTTTAGGTATGTTAGTCATATTTAACCAAACTTTAATTTGATCAGATCTTTTTATATTTCCTGATTTAATAAACATCTGAGACGCTTGTTTTCTTAAGTTAATTGCTTCTTTTATATTTCCTTCTACCCAGAATATTTTACCTAGCAAGTCAATTGTTGCGGCATCTGGTTTTTGATTCAACAAAGCTGTCAAAATAATTTTTTTTGCTTTGTTGAGTTTACCTTGTCTCATTTTTGAGCTTGCATAAACTCTTGCAGACACTTGAGAGTTAGGACTAGCCAAAATAGCTTGCTTAAAATATTTTTCAGATTTCTCTATTTGTCCAAAATCTAAATAGACTTGTCCAAGAGCTAATTTAGCTTGAACTAAATCATTGTTTCTTTCTAAGGCTTTTTCGGCATATTTTTGAGCATCAGTTAAATTTCCAAGTTTTAATGAAGATAACGACATGCCGGCGTAAGCTCGGTCGTCAGTTGAGGTTGATGTGAATATTGCTTTTTCAAAAAAAGTAAAGGCTTTTGCAGGTTGTTCTAAAGTTAAATAAATTTTTCCAATTAAAATTTGACTTCTAGCGGATAGTTTTTCTTTACCTTTTTGAAATATTTTTAAATCTTCATATGCTTTATCAATATTTTCTTGCTCTATTAAATCATTTATAATTAAATACTGCTTTTCTGTTATTGCATATGTATTAATGCTAAAGCATATTATTATAAATAACGAAGATATTATGGTTAAAAATTTATTATTGGACATTTGAATGATCTTTAAATCAAATTATTATTATTATATTCAACTTTTATTATTATGTTTTTTACTAAGTTCTTGTCAAACACCAAAATATTCTAAAGTTACAAATATTACAGATACAAGTGATTTTCTTCCAGAAGTTCAATATACTATTTCAGAAAATTTTAATCCTAAAAAATTAAGCTGTATTGCAATAGGAAAAATTACAGATGCGTCAGAAGAAAGTGATTACAAGTCTTTAGACAAAGTTTTATTAATAAGGCATGCAATTTATGGACACTTGTCTCCTAAAAACTATCAGGACGTAGAGTTACATAAAGTTGCTTCAGTAATGAACTCTTCTTCGGATCATAATGTTATTTTAGATAGTTTAAATTGTGATGCACTTTTAGAAGGCACTATTACTGAGTTTAGAAACAATTTCTATGTTGCATTTTCGTCTACAAATGTTGGTTTAAGTTTATCTTTAAAAGATAAAAACAATAAAGTTTTATGGAAAGCTAGTCATACAGCTGTATCAAGAGCGGGTTCAATTCCTTTTTCGCCAATAGGTCTTGCCACAGGATTATTTTCAGCATCTAGTAATAGTGAAGACGAAGTTGCTTTTCAAATGATAGATACAGTAGTGAGACGTTTATTAAAAACTCTTCCTGAGACAAAAGATGTTGCAATAAAAGATCAATTAAAATTTGCAGTTATTCCAAATTCAAAATCATCACAAGTGTTAGTTAAAATAAATGAAAAAAAAGATGAAACGCCTGACGTTCTTTTTGCACAAGGTTATTACGGTAAAGCCATTGATAAAATCAATGTCTTATTACAGTCAAAACCTAATGATCATAAGATTTTGTTTTTAAAAGGTCGATCTCAATTAATGTTAAACCAGTTTGAAAATGCTTCATCCACTTTTTTAGATGCATTAGCTATAGAAAGTAAGAGCGATTACTTTAATGGTC
The DNA here is from genome assembly GCF_047717795.1 of Candidatus Levibacter sp. Uisw_134_01. GTDB lineage: Bacteria > Pseudomonadota > Alphaproteobacteria > Puniceispirillales > Marisalimonadaceae > Marisalimonas. The sequence continues at coordinate 866,884 of NZ_CP159808.1, forward strand.
TTGGGTTTGCATACTCTAAATTAAAACAGATAGATATGTCACTTGCTGCATATAATAAATCTATTTCTCTAGATAATAAAAATAGCTATGCATATTTTCACTCAGGCTTATTATTAGAAAATTCAGGTAATTTTAAAAAAGCATCTGAATATTTTTATTCATCAGGCACAAGTGCAATTCTTAAAAACGACTTTACTAGAGCCAATAATGCTAAAGATGCCTTAAAAAGATTATCCAAAAGTGATTTTTCTGTTAAAGAAAAGAGTGATAAATTAAATAAATTAATTAAAGATTTTACAGAAGATAAAGATAAAGATTTTAAATTATTGAAAGTTAAAACAAGTGGAGATTAAATTGATAAGACCAGTGATTAAATTTTCTATCGTTCTGTGTGCTTTATTTCTTATTCAAGGATGTGTTTCGATTTTTTAATTTTAACTTAAATATTTAAAAATATTTTTATATAAAATTTAGATTAAATGATTGTAAATATAATAATATACGTCCTTCATAGATAATAAATTTTCTTCAGGCACTTCATTTAAGATATCAAAATTTACTTTTACAGATTTTACAAGTGACTTATATTGAGTAAAGTCGCTACATAAATCTATTAAATAGAATTCAGGCTTTATTAATTCAAAATCATAATTTAAATTATTCTTTGATATTTTGATTAGTAAAGCACAAACAAGTTTGTTGCACTTTTTAACAAAATCAATAGGTAAGTCCTCAAAAGAATAATCTTTCTTAGGAAATGATATTTTTGTTATATTCTTCTTTTTTAGGAGTTCAACAAAGTTTTTCTTCGCAAGTTTATCAATGGGAAATGTTGTATCATCTCTGATTTTTATATTTTCTTTAATTAAATTTTTTTTATTTTCATATTTGTCAAAGTCTTCTTTGTTAAGTCCAATGACTTCAGTTGTAATAATGCAAAAATTATTCTTTACAAAGTTAAAAGGAAAGCTTGTAAGAAATTCAAAGATAGAATTTATATCAATTAATTTTATATTGTTTGTTATCCAGTCATTGATTTTCATTGTGGTAATTGTATCTAAACTATCATTTTCAGGAACATTAATTATTGCGTAAATGTAAACGCATATATCTGGAACACTTGTTCGTTTTTCTTGAGGTATTCTTTGTTCAATTTCTGGCGCTTCGCAGATAAAGCTTTGTAGTTTTATTTTTTCAAAACGGGCAAAAGTAATATCTGTTAGGGGTTCGTATGATTCAAGACTTTTTAATTGATCCTTTAATAATAAGTCTAGAAGTTTTGATATACCACCATTCCATTCGGTTGGTTGAGATTGAAATTTTTCATATTCTTTCTCAAAATTTGTTTTTACTGTTTTTTCCCATATAACTTTTTCATCTGAGTACAATAAACCTAATTCATTTTTTGAAAGCATGGTTACATATCGGTTACCAAAAGTTTCTATCCAATTATCTTTTTCTAAGGCTTGATCTAACCCAGTATCAAGGTATTTAAAAAATTCTTCTTTTGAAAAATTGTTAACTTGTTTTTTGCCTAAGCTATAAAAATAACTCTCATTTTTATTATATTTATACTCAAAAAAAATAATCCCTTCACTTTCTGATGTTTCTATTTGTACTTCAATGCCTGTAAGGTCAATATCTGAGTAAGAGGAATTCAAGAATTTTTTTAAATCTCTATAGCTTTGACCAGTTCCATTTGCGTCAATGTCTTTGTACATTTCAGTGATTTTCATAGGGTTCTTAAAAGAGTACAAAAATAGATTATTTATTTTATTTTCATTTTCCTTAATCCAAGATTTTAAATTATTAATGATCATATAATTATACCTATTGACGGATGAATCCTAATACTTAACATAAACAATATATTTTAATTTTACTAAAATAAACTACTAATATTATGGAAATATCAAACTGGTTAGAAGAAATAGGATTATCGCGTTATACTGAAACGCTTTCTGAATTTCCTTTAGAAGACTTAACTGAATTTACCGACGATGATTTTAAGGAATTAGGAGTTCTTACTCCTCACCGCAAAAAACTTCTTGCAGCCATAGCAACTCTTAATAATGATGCTTCATCAAATGATGTATCAACAACTTCTGACACCAACACATCATCTAGTTCTTTTTCTAATTTTATTAAAGATCTTCCTCAAGTTATAGCTATACCGCTTCACGAATACGCTGAAGAAGATCATCCAGGTATGAAACTTTGGGCAGCCTGTGATGCTATTGAACTCTTACTGAAGTTCTTGGTTATTATAGGTGCGGCTGATCGAAGGCAACATGGCGAACTAGATGATAAATTATTAAAAGATCTCTGGGGTAAGATTGAGATGCCTACGCTTGGTGCGTGGCTATCTATGGCGATATCTCTTGCGCAAACCAAAAGTAAACAGACACTTATGCTTCCTGAGATAGATAAGTATGTAAATGAAACCCTAAAAACATTACTCTATGGACCAGATAATCCGGGCACAGCCGACACCTCATTCCTCAAGCTTCGTAACCGTCTTGCACATGGAGGAGGCTTAACTAGAAAAGAAGCTGAGCGTTTAATTGGAATTTGGCAGGAACCTTTTGAAAAGACGATTGAGGCTTTAAGTTGGTTGTCAGATATTAATATCGTTGGCCTTGATGATAATGTTCCTATGGAACTTAAAGGAACATCACACAATCTAACGGCGGCACCTACTTTAGATGTGTCACGGTTTGAAGGTGATAGTGACGGAGTGTGGCTTGTAAGAGATAAAAACACTTTATCTCTCTGGCCTATGGCATTGTTTGGCTATCCTTCAGTATCAAATGCAAAAGGAAACGTTGATACAGGAGATGTAAACTCAACTCAAATATATGTTCGCAAAGACGTCGTTCAACTTCAATTTACGCCTCTAGGCGCAGAAGGCTTTAGCCACTCCGAAGCAGGTGTATCTGCTGTAGAAGCCTTCCAGTCTTTATTTAGTTTAAAACGTGCTAATCAAAAAGCATCAGAAAAGGCCTTTAAGATACAGGACTTTGGACGAGAGGTCCAAAAAGATGCCAATCAAATGGTAGGGCGCTTAGAAGAACAAGAGCATATAGAAAATAGCTTTAAAGATATAGAGCAGGGGATAGTATGGATTACAGGCCCTGCAGGAATAGGTAAGTCATTTTTAGTAGCACGACTAGCTCAAGATCTTATTGATAATAATACAGATGATAATAAGATTATCCTTCCTTATAGATTTAAATCTGGAGATGACGCACGTTGTAATAGAGATGCCTTTGCTAGCTTTGCCATTGAAAGACTAGTGGCAATGGGTGCATTGATTGACAATGTTAAGGTAGACGAAAAAGGGAAAGCCGAAGACCGCCTCAAATCCTGCCTGGATTATCTAAATAAAGATAAGAAAGTAATCTTTGTTTTAGATGGATTAGATGAGCTACTTTCGAGAGACGCTACCTTTGCTGAAGAGATACCTTTAGGCTTAGACTCAATGCGTATTACGTGGGTTTGCTCAGGTCGTCCTGAACCAGAACTTAAAAAAGCGTTTAGTAACTCTCGAGTTATTAACCCTTATCCTGATGGTCTTCCCGCCATGCAAACGCAAGACATAAGAAGTATGTTATTGGAACGTATTGGCTTGTTTAGGAATAAGCTTCTTGCTGGAGATAAAGAAAAAGGAGATGAGGTAGTTAATCCATTTATTGATCTTGTTGCGAAAAGAGCTGAAGGATTACCACTCTTTGTTAATTATGTGACCCAAGACGTACAACAGGGTAATTATCCACTAGACGGGACAGCCAATCTTCCAAAAGGACTTACAGCTTACCATGAAAAACTAATCGCAGGATTAGGTGTTGGTGCGTTACAAGCACTGCTAACCCCTCTTGTGGCCACACTAGCAATGGCAAATGAGCCCTTGGCTGAACAAGAAATAATTGCCTTTTTAAGATTAAGAGAAGAAATACCAGACGGAGAGGCTGGAGACAAACTAGTTGCAAAAGGACTAGCGGCTATAGCCAGTATGTTAAGACGTGCGCCTGATCCTGAAGGAGAAGATGGTTTTATGTTACACCATTTATCACTTCGAGAACATATTTTAACGACAGATACAATGAGCCACCATGTTGAAAAGTCTAGGAAGGCGTTTGCGAAAGCGGCTATGAGCCCTGATGATGAAGAGACTATATCGAATTATCTATACCGTACCGGTATAGATCATCTATTGAGCAATGATCAAGTTGATGATGCACGAGCAAAGCTGCTTGATATAGATTACTTAGGTAAGATGTTTAATCTTGGAAAACAAAATCTAGATATACTGCAATACTGGCTTAAAATAGGAGATGATGATCAGGGTCAAGGCTACATAGAGTCTGTAAATAAGTACTTGGAAAGAGACCTTAAAGAAGATGATATTGATGTGTTACAAAATTTCTTAAGTTTTTGTTTTTTAATGAGTTGGAGCACCGTAGGATTAAAAACTGGAGAATTAATATTAAAAGCAAGTGAAAAACTATTAGGGCCAGAACATCAGAAAACATTAAATATCAATAGTTATCAGGGAAGTTTATATTTTGATAAAGGAGATTACGAAAAAGCAGAAGCTTTATATAGACGCAGTGTAGAAGGCAATGAAGTTGCACTTGGCAAAGATCATCTTATGACACTTTCATCTATAGGAAACTTGGCAAAGGTTTTAAATGAAATTGGTGATTATGACCAAGCAGAAGAACTGTATAATAATATTATTTTTAAAGAAGAAAAAACTTTAGGCATTAATCATTATAACACTTTAGTAACAAAAAATAATTTGGGGATGGTATATTTTGATAAAGCAGATTACGAAAAAGCAGAAGCTTTATATAGACGCAATATAGAAGGCAGTGATGTTGCACTTGGCAAAGACCATCCTTTGACACTTTCATCTATAGGAAACTTGGCACTGGTTTTAGTTGCTATTGGTGATTATGACCAAGCAGAAGAACTGTATAATGATGTTCTTTTAAAAAATGAAAAAATATTAGGTCCTAATCATCCAACCACTTTGCTAACAGTAAGTAATTTGGGATCATTATATTATGATAAAGGAGAAGATACAAGAAATTATAACGAAGCAAAGGTTTATTATGAAAAAGCTGAGCAATTTTTTTTCAAAGCATGGGATGGATTTAAAAAAATATTATATCCTAACAAGCAATACCTGATGCAGACGACTGAGAATTTAGCTTCGGTATATACACAATTAGAAAACGATGATAAAGCCATCAAATATTATAAGATTTTAATAGAATTACAGGAAAATGAGTTAGGTGCTGATGCGTATAAAACTTTAGCATCAGTTAATACATTAGGTTTAACATATTTTTCTATTGGAGATTATCCTCAAGCAAAGATCTTGTTTGCACAAGCTGTTGAAGGCTATGAAAAAACACTAGGCAAAGAACATGCTGATACAGGTATGGCTCAAATAAATTTAATTGCAGCTGAAAATGAAATCAATTGATAAACTAAGCTTAATAAAATTATATGGTTGAAATATTTATTTTCCACTTAAATTTATTTTGACTGCAAACTTTTCTATAGTAAAATGAACTTGTTAAATATCATATTGAGTGTTGAGTAATGGATCAAAAAAAGCTTTTTATACCAGAAACATTTTCTGATGAAAATAATAACATTATCGACAATCCTAAGGTTAATATTAGCAGTTTTAATGTAAAGATAGGTGATATAATAAAAGAAGGTGATCTACTATGTAATCTAGATTTGATTGTGAAAGATATGTCCTTTATTTGTCCAATACATGCAGGCGATCACGATATAGGATATATTTCAGATATTTTATTTGAAGCGAATGAAACCGTGGACGCTGGATCAGCAATTTTAATAATTGCTTCACATAAACAAAAAATTGCAAAAAAATGGAAAGCTAAAGTTAATTCAAGCACAACTTTTGATTGGAAAAGTAATGACAAATTATATGAACACACTACATCTTTTCTAGAAAAACTAGATGATGATTTTAAAGAAATCCTAAAGAAAAAAGAAAATGAGCTTAAAGAAAACATTCATAAAGAGATATCAGATTTTAAAACAGCCCTTGGTTTACATTACAATTTTTTTGACCAGTTATTTGTTAATAATGAAATTGAAAATAAAAATATAAATGACACTTTTCCCCATAGCTTACCTTTAGGACATTTCAATCTTTCATTTAAAAGTCTTAAATACAAGTTACTTAACTTAATTGATTTTCCAACTGGAAATGTTGCGCTCACAACAGATAATGAAGATCAACTGCAGTTTTTACACGATTTAATTGTTCAAAGTATTTCAAGCGTTTTAATAAATATAAAGCCTAATTTAATCAAAATTAAGGGAGTTAGTTTTAAAGACTTTGGATATTCTCTAATGTCATTAACTAGTTACGATCAAAAATTTTTCAATGAAATAATTATTGATGAAAATTCTTTTGAAGATTTTTGTAAAGAGATAGAAAATAGAATAATTGAAGTTAGAAAAAAATGTTTAATATCATATGATACTCTTATAGAATTTAATAAAGATAATCCTGATAGAGCAGAGCCTTTTTATTTTATTTTTTGTTCAATAGATGATGATTTTCCAGAAGAATCTAAAGAAAGATTATTAAAATTTCTAAATTCTGAATCAATAGGTAAAGCAGGCATATATTTCTATGTAATTAGTTTAAATAATAAATTATTAGGAAATTCATATGATTTAAAAATATCAATAAATTCGATTAGTAAGTCAAAAAAAACCATCTTAAATCTATTTTCAAATAAGATTGATTTGTCCCATTTAGATAAATTAGACTTAAACTATAGCTTGCTCTCAAAAAAGACATTTTCCTCACTTGTAAATCTAATAAACAAAAAAGAAGATTTGATAATATTAGATCCATTGTTAGATGATAATAAATCTTGGTTTAAAGAAAATTCATCAAAAGGTATAAAAATTCCTATTGGTTATGCACCAGATAGTAATGTGGATTTTATAATTGGCCACAACACTACGAATTATAACGCGTTAATTGGAGGAGGTGTTGGCAGCGGAAAATCAGTTTTGTTACATAACTTAATTCTTGGAATTGCCACACGTTATGATGTTAATGAATGTCTTTTCCTTCTATTAGATTATAAAGAAGGTACAGAGTTTTTGCCTTATCAATCCCTTCCACATGCGCATGTCTTGTCAACTGAAAGTGATCCTGTTTTTGGATTGCGAACATTAGAGTATATAAATGATGAGATAACAAGAAGAGGGGTTCTTTTTAAAAAAGCAGGTGTAAGCAACATTACTAAATATAGAGATGAAACAAAAGAAACTATGCCTCGTTGGGTAGTTATAATTGATGAATTTCAGAGAATGTTTCAAGATCAATCAGTAATGTCACAAGTTGAAAAATTATTTGACGATCTAAATAGGAGGGGTAGAGCATTTGGTATTCATTTTGTGTTAGCAACACAAAGTATATATGACCTAAATATGACGCCAGCAACTTTATCTCAATTATCAATAAGGATTTGTCTTAAAATTTCGGAAATGGATGCAAGTAAAATTCTGCATGTAGATAATCTCATACCTGCAACTTTCGATAAACCAGGTAAGGCTATTTATAATAATAATATAGGATTAGTTGATTCAAATTTGCAGATGCAAGTTCCTTTTATTGATAGTACAAAAATCAAAAATACTATATTAGAAATTGCTAAGAAAAATAAAATTAAAACAGAAAATCATATTTCTAAAGGCCAGCAATTTGAAGTTTTTGACAGTTCTCTTATTGAAAATAAAAATTCTGTTACGGTTGGCAGTCTCCAAGATATTAAGAAAACATACTTTAATATAAATATTGACCCAAAAGCTTATTCTCCTTTGCTTATTCTAGGAAATGAAAAACAAAAATTAAAACTTTTATTTAATTCTTTTGTAAGGGATCACCTAATTAATAATAAAAACATAAATGTTTTATGTTTAGATTTTCACCCTCTGAATATGGATAACGTCTCTAGTAGTTTGCTAAAGAAAGATAAAATTTATAAATATAGCAATAATGAAAAGAATTTTTTTGAACATTTAATAGAGATAAATAAAAAGTCGTTAAATTCAAAAAAAATTAATTTATTATTAATATTAGGTCTAGATGAATCTCTATCTTTTAAAGAAAATATAACTGATGATATTGGTTCACAAACTGACAATAAAACTAAAGAAAACCTGTTAAAAATAATAAGAGAAAGATTATCTTTAAATATTATCCCTATAGTATTTTTAAGAAAACTGTCTAACTTTTCATCTGTATTTGATAGTCTTATTTATGAAAATAGTATTTCAAGCGATGTTTTTTCTAGACGTATTTACATGAATACTCCTCAAGAGTTTAATTACGATTATGGAAATCTGAGTAAACATAAAGTTTTTTACCACGATCTTGAAAAATCAACTCAACAAATTTTAACAATTTTTGAATAGGAGACTTTAATGGTTAAATTTAATATAAGACCTGCAGAATTACAAACTATGATTGGTAAGCTTGGTCAATTTCAGAATAGTATGAATAATTTAAGTAATCAAATGAGATCAACGGCACAGAGTCTTGGTTCTACCTGGAAAGATCCTCAATATCATGCTTTTATTGCTAGCATTGATGGTATGTCTAAAACCATGAAAGGAAGTGCTCAAGCAATGGAATCAATGAGAAAAAATTTAACTACTCTCAAAAGGAATTTAGAAAGATCAGAACAAGAGTATAAGAAGTTAAATCCGTGATAAATAAAAGATACAATAAACTTTTTAATAATTTTGAAGTTTTAAAACAAACAGATGCCAAATATCGAGTTTCTCTTGATAATATAGCTCAAGTTAAAAAAGAACTCAAAGACATCAAGAATATAGGCAAATTTACTTCTAAAAAAAGTAATGTTTTTTTTGATGATATAAAACTAAACTATAACCAAATTGACACTGAATTAAATCATTTAAGAGATGCTGTTCTAACGGATCAAATATTTGATAATTCTGAAGTACAGATCTTAAGTAATAAATTTAATGATATTTTTGATACTTCTCATTCGCTTAACTTAATTAAAAATGTTTTAGATAAAAAAAATATAATCACTGATATTTTATATTTAGAATTACACGAGTCACAAACGTCTTTTTCTAAAATTTTTAAAATAGAATTAAATAATCTATTGAATGAAAAAAAAACAATAAAAGGTATTAACAACGATTTAATAAACTTTAAAAATATTTTGGATAGATACACAGAATTCGATCAAAAAACATTTGATGAAATGAAGAATAAAAATGGTGTGGATATTAGTGTATTACTCTCAAACAAAAAATATATTGCAAATATTTTATCTGCAAAACAGATAGATAATGTTGAAAATTATATTAAACTGATTTTCACAGAGATTAACAGTTTTAATGAAGCTTTTACTGATTTATTTGAAAAGTATCAAAAACACATTAATTCTTCTGCTGGTCAAATAAATAAAAAAATTAAAGAAAATTTAGAAAATAAAACTCTTAAAAATGAAATTATTTTAAAAGATATAGAAACTATATTAAAGGCAAATAAAAAAGCATATGAAGAATCTTTAGATAAAAAAGAAGCTGAAGAAGAAACATTAAGACTTGAAAAAGAGGCTGAGCAAGAAAGATTAAGACAGGAAGAAAAAACGAGATTAGTTGCTATTGAGAAGGCCAAAAAAACTGCGGAACTAGCACAATTAGAGGCGCAAGAAAGAAAAGAAAGACAAGAAAAATTTTATACCTTTTTAGGTTACTTAATTGTGATTGTAGGTTCTCTATTATGTCTTTGGGGTTTATGGGAATTAAGTGTTTATATTTGGCTAAGTTATGCTGGCATCGTCGTAAATACTATTGGAGCTGCGTTAGCAATCATTTCTGCTATTGTTTTTTTTGGAGCTTCAAAACTTTTAGGTGTAATTTTTTTCGTTGTAACTGCTTTTATTTATATCTTTTTAGATGACCTTGTCCCTATTACAGACATTAAAACTAATAATAAAACAGAGATTATCAAAAAGTTAAAAGTACCTTCTAAAAATTCTTTAAATTCAAATCAGATAAAGAATTGCCCATCTTCTGGATACAAAGATAATTGTAAAGGAAGAATGAGTTACAGTAGTGGCGATACATATAATGGTTTTTTCAAGAATAATAAAAGGCACGGTCAAGGGACATATCATCACAAAAACGGTGATAAATACTCAGGAAATTGGAAAAATAGTAAGAAGCATGGTCGAGGAACTTATACTTGGAAAAATGGTAACAAGTATGTTGGACAGTGGCAAAATAGTAATATGCACGGACAAGGGGTTAAGACTTTCAAGAATGGAAAAATTCAGAGAGGCATTTGGAAAAATGATAAATTCATTGGTTCAAAAACAGAGAAATCCTTGTCTAAATATCAATCCAAAGCTAAAGACACTATTAAACTCAATCAAACTAATGAATGCCCCTCTTCTGGATATAAAGATAATTGTAAAGGAAGAATGAGTTACGGTGGTGGTGATACATATATTGGTTTTTTTAAAAATAATAAAAGGCATGGACAAGGTACCTATGTATATAAAAATGGAACAAAACTTACTGGTACATTTTATAAGGGTTTACCTTCATATGGAACAGAAACATATGGAGGTAAATGGAAGGGGGATAGATACACTGGAAACTTTGAAAATTGGAATAGATCTGGACAAGGAAATTACTTTTGGAAAAATGGTAACAAGTATTTTGGGCAATGGCAAAAGAATAAGCTGCACGGACAAGGGACTTTTACGTGGAAAAGTGGTAATAAGTATGTTGGACAATGGGAAAAGGGTAATCAGCACGGACAAGGGATTAAGACTTACAATAATGGAAAAATTGAAAAAGGAATTTGGAAAAATGGTAACTTTCTCTATGTACAAGAATCTCAAAATCCATAAGTTTATGTATTCAATAAACCATGATTAAAAAAGAAATAAACTATTAATATTATGGAAATATCAAACTGGTTAGAAGAAATAGGATTATCGCGTTATACTGAAACGCTTTCTGAATTTCCTTTAGAAGACTTAACTGAATTTACCGACGATGATTTTAAGGAATTAGGAGTTCTTACTCCTCACCGCAAAAAACTTCTTGCAGCCATAGCAACTCTTAATAATGATGCTTCATCAAATGATGTATCAACAACTTCTGACACCAACACATCATCTAGTTCTTTTTCTAATTTTATTAAAGATCTTCCTCAAGTTATAGCTATACCGCTTCACGAATACGCTGAAGAAGATCATCCAGGTATGAAACTTTGGGCAGCCTGTGATGCTATTGAACTCTTACTGAAGTTCTTGGTTATTATAGGTGCGGCTGATCGAAGGCAACATGGCGAACTAGATGATAAATTATTAAAAGATCTCTGGGGTAAGATTGAGATGCCTACGCTTGGTGCGTGGCTATCTATGGCGATATCTCTTGCGCAAACCAAAAGTAAACAGACACTTATGCTTCCTGAGATAGATAAGTATGTAAATGAAACCCTAAAAACATTACTCTATGGACCAGATAATCCGGGCACAGCCGACACCTCATTCCTCAAGCTTCGTAACCGTCTTGCACATGGAGGAGGCTTAACTAGAAAAGAAGCTGAGCGTTTAATTGGAATTTGGCAGGAACCTTTTGAAAAGACGATTGAGGCTTTAAGTTGGTTGTCAGATATTAATATCGTTGGCCTTGATGATAATGTTCCTATGGAACTTAAAGGAACATCACACAATCTAACGGCGGCACCTACTTTAGATGTGTCACGGTTTGAAGGTGATAGTGACGGAGTGTGGCTTGTAAGAGATAAAAACACTTTATCTCTCTGGCCTATGGCATTGTTTGGCTATCCTTCAGTATCAAATGCAAAAGGAAACGTTGATACAGGAGATGTAAACTCAACTCAAATATATGTTCGCAAAGACGTCGTTCAACTTCAATTTACGCCTCTAGGCGCAGAAGGCTTTAGCCACTCCGAAGCAGGTGTATCTGCTGTAGAAGCCTTCCAGTCTTTATTTAGTTTAAAACGTGCTAATCAAAAAGCATCAGAAAAGGCCTTTAAGATACAGGACTTTGGACGAGAGGTCCAAAAAGATGCCAATCAAATGGTAGGGCGCTTAGAAGAACAAGAGCATATAGAAAATAGCTTTAAAGATATAGAGCAGGGGATAGTATGGATTACAGGCCCTGCAGGAATAGGTAAGTCATTTTTAGTAGCACGACTAGCTCAAGATCTTATTGATAATAATACAGATGATAATAAGATTATCCTTCCTTATAGATTTAAATCTGGAGATGACGCACGTTGTAATAGAGATGCCTTTGCTAGCTTTGCCATTGAAAGACTAGTGGCAATGGGTGCATTGATTGACAATGTTAAGGTAGACGAAAAAGGGAAAGCCGAAGACCGCCTCAAATCCTGCCTGGATTATCTAAATAAAGATAAGAAAGTAATCTTTGTTTTAGATGGATTAGATGAGCTACTTTCGAGAGACGCTACCTTTGCTGAAGAGATACCTTTAGGCTTAGACTCAATGCGTATTACGTGGGTTTGCTCAGGTCGTCCTGAACCAGAACTTAAAAAAGCGTTTAGTAACTCTCGAGTTATTAACCCTTATCCTGATGGTCTTCCCGCCATGCAAACGCAAGACATAAGAAGTATGTTATTGGAACGTATTGGCTTGTTTAGGAATAAGCTTCTTGCTGGAGATAAAGAAAAAGGAGATGAGGTAGTTAATCCATTTATTGATCTTGTTGCGAAAAGAGCTGAAGGATTACCACTCTTTGTTAATTATGTGACCCAAGACGTACAACAGGGTAATTATCCACTAGACGGGACAGCCAATCTTCCAAAAGGACTTACAGCTTACCATGAAAAACTAATCGCAGGATTAGGTGTTGGTGCGTTACAAGCACTGCTAACCCCTCTTGTGGCCACACTAGCAATGGCAAATGAGCCCTTGGCTGAACAAGAAATAATTGCCTTTTTAAGATTAAGAGAAGAAATACCAGACGGAGAGGCTGGAGACAAACTAGTTGCAAAAGGACTAGCGGCTATAGCCAGTATGTTAAGACGTGCGCCTGATCCTGAAGGAGAAGATGGTTTTATGTTACACCATTTATCACTTCGAGAACATATTTTAACGACAGATACAATGAGCCACCATGTTGAAAAGTCTAGGAAGGCGTTTGCGAAAGCGGCTATGAGCCCTGATGATGAAGAGACTATATCGAATTATCTATACCGTACCGGTATAGATCATCTATTGAGCAATGATCAAGTTGATGATGCACGAGCAAAGCTGCTTGATATAGATTACTTAGGTAAGATGTTTAATCTTGGAAAACAAAATCTAGATATACTGCAATACTGGCTTAAAATAGGAGATGATGATCAGGGTCAAGGCTACATAGAGTCTGTAAATAAGTACTTGGAAAGAGACCTTAAAGAAGATGATCTTGATGTGCTCAAGAAGTTTTTACAATTATGTTTAGATTCCGGTTGGTCTGCAGTGGGAGTGGAAACCGGAGAATTAATAACAGAAGTAAGTAGAACTTTGTTAGGTGCAGATTATAAAAAAATTCTAAACTGTTTAGGGATTTTAGCTGAGCTATATAAAAATAATGGTCTATATAATAAATCAGAAAAATTACTTAACGAAGTATTAATATCACAAAAAGATTTACTTGGTGTAGACCATATAGATACGTTAGGAACCACCATAAATTTAGGAGAATTGTATAATAATACAGGTGATTATATTCAGGCTGAAAGTTTACTTAAATCAACATCTGAAATATGTAAAAAAAATTTAGGTGAAAATCATAATTACACATTGATGGCTATGCATAATTTAGCGGTGGCATTTGACAATTTAGATAAACCTGAAAAAGCAGAGATAATTAATTCAAAAATATTAGAAGTAAGAAAAAAAATGTTGGGTTTAGAAAATACAGATACTATAACTTCGATGAATAATTTAGCTATGAATTATTTAGCAATGGAAGATTATAAAAAAGCCGAACCTTTATTAAGAGAAGTTTTAGAGCTTAACGAAAATTTATTGGGTTTTGAACATCCAAACACTCTTTCGTCTATAAATAATTTATCGGTATTATTAAGTAATATTGAACATTTCAGTGAGGCAGAGACGTTGCTAAAACGCAACTTTAATGTTTCTAAACGTATACGTGGCGAAAGTCATCCAGACACTATATTAGCAATGAACAATCTAGGTTGCTTATATTTAGATGTAAAAAAATATGAGGATGCTGAAGCTGTATTTATAGATGTGACAAAGTTACAAGAAAGTATTTTGGGATTAAATCATCCCAATACAGAAGTTTTTTTTCAAAATCTCATAGAGCTTTATGATCAAACAGGACAAGTAAATAAATCTATACCATTTCATGAAAAAATTATAAAAATAAAAGAAAATTCTTTAGGTTTAACACACTTAAAAACATTGAACTCCAAGCAAAACCTTGCAGTAATATTGGGAAGTAATAATGAATACAGAAAAGCCATTCAGTTACTTAAAGAGGTTCTTTTAATCAGACGTGAAAAAGTTAATGGTAACCCAAACGATGATCCAGATGATTTAAGCGTTCCTTTTTTGTCATCAACTTTATCAGCATTAGGAAAAGTATGCGGACAAGATAATTGTTATGAAGAAGGTATTACTTATCTTCAGGAAAGCATTGAGATTAGGCGTAAATTATTAGCGGATAATAGAATACCATATAAACAATTAATAATGGTTCTTGATAGAATTAAAGAAATATACAAATTAAGTGGGAAAGAAGAGAAGCTTTTAGAAATTGAATCTGAAATTAAGAAAATTATACTTGATAATAAAAAATCATAATAAATTAATTAAAAATACCTAATTAAGTTTTATATCAAACCTCTCTTTCATACGTTGAATAGAAGAAATAGGTACGTCATGAATTGACTTACCTTTGTGTCTGTTTTCTAAAATTACAGATACAAACTTTACATTTAATTTTTTAGCTAAATCTTGATATTCTTTAACTTCTTTTTGAGATGTCATTGTATTGCTAACTATAACTGATTTTCCATTTTCTAACTCTTCTTTTACAGATTGATAACAATATTGATGTGCTTTTTTCAATAATTTAAAATCATATTTATTATTATTAAATTTTTCAAAATATTGATCTGCTTCAAAGAATTTTAAATTAAGTGATTTTGCAAAAGAAGTTTTACCAGATCCTGGAAGTCCTCTGAATGCATAAAGAATAATTTCATTTGTTTTGTTCATAATAAAAATATTCAATTAAAAATTTCTTTAATATTTTGTTTTGAGTAAACCGCATTTTTAAACTTTGAACTAAAAGCATTTTTAAAAATATCTATAAAAAATTTATCTTCTATTTTTTCAAAATCATTAAGTAGATTATATAACTTACTTGATAAGTCTAAAAACGTATTTTCATCTTTTTCAAATTTAGCTATTTCCATCAAATCTGCAAATGACGTAAAGATTTGTTTTTTACTTCCCAGATCAATTTTATTGTTAAGTAGTCTGATATTTTCATTATATTGTTGCTTGCTATTTTTTAAGTTATCATCTTTAGATTGATTGGTTTTATGAATATTAAAATATATTTGACCTAAAATATTCCTAGAAAAAATTATACCAAAAATATCTTTGTTTTCTTCATTAATTATAAACCATTGTTTAGTAGCTTCTAAAGTTTCGTTAGATATGGGGTTTTCAGTAAATAATAATCTTGATAAGGATCCATAAGATCTTGCTAGTCCTGGTTTATCACTTAATTGTTTTTTGATTTCAATTGATTCATTAATATAATCTTTTGATTTTTTATCACTAGAAAAATGATTAGCGAATGTAGTAAATACTCTAGATTTTACGGATAAAAATTGATTGTCATTTTCATTTAATAAACTCTTTATACATTTTGATAATAACAATTTACCTTTATCTAATTTTTTATGAAATTGAATTTCAATGAGCGCAGCATAATGTTCTATGTCACACACTAACCACTTATCTAATTCAGGGTCTTTTTTTACAATTTCAATAAAACTTTTAAGACCTTTATAATCTCTTAGGTTATAAAGTGTTCGCATAATAGGATAAATTAATTTATTTTTATAATTACTATATTCAAGCCATTTTTCGGCAATATTGGATAGATATTCTTTTTCAACAATTGTGCCGTTGTAAAACGATTTTTCTAATTCGATAAAATGTTTCTCAATTAACAATTGATTAAAAAGATCATTTTTATTTACTGAATTATAATGTTTTAAATAATTTAAACATTTTTCAATAATTACTTTAGCTTTTTCAAATTGGTTTAAAACACATAAATATGAACTAAAGTTTAAACCAGCATTAAGAGTATACTTTAAATTATTAGTTCCACTTTTTTCAAATAAATTAAAAATTCGTTCACTTTCGTTAGAATATTCTTTGTGATAATTTTTAATAGCCATGGCAGCGTTAAAACAACATGTTCTTTGAATTAAAGGAATATTATCTAATGTCTCATTTAAAGAAAAAACACTATTCAAGGTCACTAAGGTAGATCTATTTCTAAATTTAATTTTATTATTTGCGTTAGGTGTGTTTTCTATTATTCCAGTTTTTATACTTATATCCTCAATAGTTTTAGCTGTTTCAATTAAGCTTAAACCAGTAGCATCTGACAGAACTTTTAAATTAAATTGATAACCTAAACATGCTGATATTATAAGAAAAGTTTTGTATTCAGGAAAGTTTTGTAAACTCTCAGTTATAGTATTCTCTAATGAAATCATTTCATCTTTTAAAATATTATCTTCAATTTTTTTATGTATATCTAGATGCCACTGAGTATCTAAATAAATTGAATTACTTCTTTGTAAGTTTTGAAAAATAAGCTCTATATCGTTTAAAGTGGTTTGATCGTCTGTTTCATTTAAATACTCTATTATTTTTTCGGCAAGGATAACGTCAGAATTAAGTTCTTGTTTTAAGTAATTTAATAAATCTTCAGGCATCAAATATTCAAGTGTAAAAGTATTGTTAAAATTTAAGTTTGGTAATAATTTAGTTCCTATAAAAATAAAATTAATGTTTAGTTTAGTGTTATAATTCTTAATTTGGCATAACCACTTGAAACTCTCTTTATCTAAATAATTCAAACCAGATATTAATATACAAACATTCTTTTGATTATTAAATTTATCAAAAAATTCTAAACTAGCCGCCTCAAGTATATGATCCAACGAGGTTTCTTGATTTGATTGGTTTGTTGCCATGTTTAATAAACTACTAAATGGTATAAAATTAGTAATGCTATCTATTGTATCTTCTATAGACTGATTAGTTTTACCATCAATTTTTTTTTCAAGTAGTTGATTGATTAAATCAAAAGATGAATTTTCATTGTGGCATTCAATCTCTACAAATAAGAAATTGTCTTTTAAAGATTGTTTAATTAATAATCTTCCACTTGTTTCATCTATAGTTTTTAAAAAAGTAAATTTTATTCCAGTAGTTTTTTTAATTTCTAATAAGTTATCTTTCTTTAAATGAGGGTGTATCCATTTAATTAATTTATTATTTGTTTTGTTTGGTGGAGATGAACTTTGGTTTTTATTAAACATTAACTTTGATAGGACATAATTAACTAGTAATAAAAAAGATGTGATGTAAATGTATGTATAATTTAATGAAACAAGACTCATAAAAAATAAAATGCTTAATAACACAATAAGATAAGTTGAAAGTTTGATTTCTGATTTATCTATATTTTTTCCAAATTCATAGAAGTTTAGTGAAAAAATAATAATTGGAATTATAAACTGAGTAGCATTTTGAAAACTGCCTTCGTAAATGACAAACGAAGTGATAAACCAAGAAATTATACCAAAAGAAAAAACAATACCAATTATTCCCGAGTTACTAAAAATCAATTGAAAATAGTTAGATTTTTTAAATTTTAATTTTAGTCCATGTATAAAAATAAATGGTAAGAATAAAAAAATTATTGATATTATTATTACATACCAAAAGCTTAAAATTGCTAAGGTTTCTGGTGGAGGCATTGAAATAATAGAATTTAAACCAGGTATAATAATATATGGAGATAATCTAGATATGATGAAACTTAATGATAAAATAGATAGAAATTGTAAGTTTTTTTCTGGGTTATAATTTGTTTTTTTCCGATATAGTATGAAACCGAGAATGATAGCAATAATTAAGAATGAAAAATTTATCGATATTATAGGATTTAATAAGTTAGTCCTATCTCTGGAAAACCCCATATTTCTATAAATTTTAATGGGGTTTAATTGATCAGGCTTAAAATATGACCCTTTGATTACATAAAAAGCATCTTTTGAGAAAGAAGAGTTTTTTTCAATATTAACTAAAAGTAGATCATTTGTATCAAATGATTTAAAAAATGATTGTAAATGCTTTTCATTTAAATTTCCTGATTTAAAGTCAGAAATATCATTTTCATTTAAATTATTTTTAACAAAGGCATCGTTTACTTCTTTTTGGTTATGGACAAAAAATTGAGGGCTCTGATTAAATAGATATAAAGCCTCATTTTCTAATGCGTAATCAAGAGGATTGGATATGAATATAACGTCTAATTGTTTTCTTTCTTTTTCTTTCAAGGTTTTTAATAAATTTTCGACACCTTGATTAGATGACATAACATTATAATCGTCAAATAACTCGTATGTACCAAAAGCAACAGAATTTGTAAGAAAGTTATTATTAAAAAATCTAGATAGGGGAAAAATACCAAAAAAAGTATCAGAAGACATATCTAACTGTTGTCTAATATCTTCCTTTAAACCTCTAATTTTAAGAAGAATATTACTTGTAGGTGTGGTTTGTTTGATTTTACTTTCTAAAGCATGAAGCTTGTTCAAAGCTTTTGAAAAAAGCTTGTGGTTACCATTTTCTTCTAGTGCAATCCAATAATAAGATTCTATAGTATTTAATTCATCAATATAATTAGTATTTTTTTCTAAACTTATAGCCATGTTAGAGAACAATAGGGATAAGAATAGATAGAAGATTGCTAAAGTATTAGATAATTTAAATTCTATTATTTTCATAAATATTTATCCAAATAATTACTAGTATGATTAATGACATAAAATAAATTTATTTTAAATTAGAATTTTAATATTTTCATAGCTTCAAATCTCAAATCTAAGTTTTTTTTAAAATTAATATCATTTGAATTAGATTTTTTCTTTTCTTCTTCATAACAGTTAAAACAAAGTTCTATTTCACGTCCTAACATTGAAACAAAGATTTTTGTTGGGATAGTTTCATGTAAAAAATCTGGATGAGGATTTTCAGTTCTCTTGCACCACATGCATTTTGCATTCTTTTTATTATATTTAAAGTTCATTGCTTATACTTTTTATTTAATAAATAACAATTGTGTATATAACTATTTCATAGACAATATTTAAAATATTTAAATTTTAAATCAATTTAATTTAATATAAATACCCATAGGTTAATTTATGACAAATTGGAAAACAGACTTTGAAGTAAAGTTTTGTTTAGAATTTATCCACGATGACGGTAAAAAAGAATTTATAAATAAATCATTAATTGTAGAAGCTGAAAACAAAGAAAAAGCTATTGAAATAATTTTTCATCAATATGAAAATAGTAAATTTTTAAAAATTAATGAGGTAATAAAAATTTGGAAATATTAAATTTTTACCAAATTTCATATTATAAATTCATTTATTTAGATTATAGATAATAATAGTAGAATAGATAATAAAGCTAAACCTAAATAGGTACTTACCATTCCAGAAATTCTGAGAAAAGGATTATAATCGTAAAAAGCAAAACAAATTGCGTGTGCAATTCTACCATAAGAAAAAACTAAACAAATTATTAGTAAGTAGTTAAAAGATACTAGTTCAACACTTTCAGAAATATATAAAAGTATTAAAAAAAGAGGAACATATTCTGAGAAGTTACCATGAGCTCTAACATTTCTATCTAATTTAATAGCTGGCACTTTTTTATCCATTTTAAATATTAATTTCATAACAGGACTTCCTCTCAGGTAACCTATGCGAACAGATAAAAATAAATAAAAAATAGTAAATAATGATGCAAAAAGAGACGTAAGTGGAATGTTATTCATCACAATTTCCTTATAAATATATGTTTATTGTTGATAATAATTAAGTAAATTTAATCATTAGCATAAATTTATGTATTTTGAGTCTATTAAATTTTTTCTTGGGGTTTTAAAATGAAAAATAAATTATTAAATTGGCACATAAATTTAATTACTAAAGTACAAAAAATTACTGGTTTATCAAATTATCAAATTATTTGGCTAAGCTTTATAGAAGGGATGATAATAGGATTTTTGATTGGATATTATCTATAGAGTGTTTAATAAAAGGCAGAAACACTAAGCTATCTAAAAAATATCTTTGTAAAATTCACTTTCATCAAGCTGTTTTGGGTTTTTTATCCCAGTAATAGCCCAAAACTTATTTAACATATCTTCAACATCTGATTTTGTAAAATGTATCTTGATCCATTTGTTATTTTTAATTTTTTCTGTTTTTACACTTGGTAAATCCACAGGTAATTTTGCTCTATTGAACACTGCACATTCATATGTTTTTTCATTTTCAATCTGAGAAAAACTAAGAACATAATAATTATAGTCTAATTGACATTTTCCATTAACAAAATTTAAATCTTTAAATATCATTGTTTTAATTTACAAATCGATTTATGTCCGACATATGTGCTGGCAAAGCTCTTTGAAGAACACGCGCAACGTCAATTACATATTTTTCAGCAGGTTTAGGATATCTTAGCTCAGAACTTAAGTATAACTTAATACCAGTTTGATTAATGACTTTTTCATATATGGATAATAGAAGAGGGGTATTTTTTAAAAGATCAGGTATCCATTCTACATAAGAACTCAAGGCTTCTGTCAAAATAATATCTGCAAATGAAATTTTGTTACCAACACAAAAATTATTTCCGTTTTCTTTTATTCGCAACTCAAATTTCGGAGAAAATTTATTAAAACGTTCTTGTAACATTTTAATAGCTATTTCTTTAGAAGGTTGAAATGCAGCCTGCATAGCTGCTTCAGCAAAGTCAGTTATTGCACCAGCAAACATATCACAATAAAGAGCTTCTTTATCATTCTCTCCATAATATCCTCCAATTCTGGCAAGGTATCTAATCATTCCACTTGATTGACTTAAGTTCATTCCATTAATTTCTAAAAGAGGCATTTGGTCAAATGGAAGTTTACCAGAGCCTCTGAGTTCAATAAGGTTCTCAGGCGTGGTAATAGGAATATTATTAAAACTAATTTGATTAATTGCCAACATCCATCTTGTAGTTTCTGCTCTGCCACGACCTAAAAAATAATGGAGTTTAACTTCTTTTGACATTATGTGACCTTTAAAAAAATATTGATTATGATGAAAGTGAGATGAAATGCATTCTTATAAATAAGACTTATGTTATTTCATTATTAACGTTAAATTAAAAGAAAATTATTTTTTATTAATACAAGATAACTCTTCGGGTAATTTTTTTAACTCTATTGTACCTTCGCTCAATAAAACCGGTTTTAGCCTCATAGTACTTTTATCTAAATGCCAAGCAAAATCAACACCCAGAAAAGCATACTTATCTTCAAATAAAATAAATGAGTTTGATTTTTGTCCAACTATGCTTCCAATCTCTATAAATTTATTTTTAATTTTTTTGAATGCATAATCATAAAAATGATTATTATTATTTTTAAATGAAAATTCTAATAAATTAGATTTGCTGTCGTTGCTACAAATAATGTTAGCATTGCTTTCAGTCGCAAGCGAGGGTTTTATATAATAAAAAAATATTAAAAAAACGACACTGAATAATATTCTCATATCTTATTTTAAACATGATTTTTTGTTAAATTCAAATCATAAAAATAGTAAATTATTTGTTATTTAAATTACTTGATTGTTAAGATGAGTCTGTATTTAATAATATATGTTTTTAAATTAAGAATTCTGAGGTGCTTGTGAAGAACAATAATCAAATTAAGTTTATTTCGTTTAAATTTGGAAAAAATAATTTAAGGTTTAGAAAAGATTACTTTAAATACTTTCTTATATTTATAGTTGTATTTTTTGTAGCACTCCCTTACGCCGATTTGTCCATACCAAAGCATTTTTTATCAAATTTATAGAGTTTCTTCGTTATGGATATAAATAATAAACTTTATCAGCCTATTTCAC
Organism: Candidatus Levibacter sp. Uisw_134_01; assembly: GCF_047717795.1. Taxonomy (GTDB): domain Bacteria; phylum Pseudomonadota; class Alphaproteobacteria; order Puniceispirillales; family Marisalimonadaceae; genus Marisalimonas. Next base: position 889,256 of record NZ_CP159808.1, read on the forward strand.
CTATAGAACAAAAAGCAGTCTCAAATTCTGATATGGAATCCATCTCGAATAAGCATTTATTAAAAATGCAATCAAGACACACAATTAGAGATTTCTCTGATAAAAATGTTTCTTATTCTGTTATAAAAAATTGTATAAAAGTCGCATGTTCTGCTCCAAGTGGAGCAAATCTGCAGCCATGGCATTTTGTAGCAATATCAAATCCTAGTATTAAATCTCAAATAAGAAAAGCAGCTGAAATTGAAGAACAGAAGTTTTATAATGATATTAAAAAAGATGAATGGTTAAAAGCGCTTGAGCCCTTTGGAACACATTCAGATAAACCACATTTAGAAGTAGCTCCTTGGCTGATTGTAATATTTTCTGAAAGATATGGACAATTAGCTGATGGAACAAAAAGAAAAAATTATTATGTGCCAGAAAGTGTTGGTATAGCAACAGGATTTCTTATTTCAGCATTACACTTGTCTGGATTATCATGTTTAACGCATACTCCTAATCCAATGGGCTTTTTAAGTAAAATATGTAATAGACCGCCTTCAGACAAAGCCTCTTTAATTCTTGCGGTAGGACATTCTGCTAAAGATGCTAAAATTCCTTTAGCGTCTACTGTAAAAAAACCATTTAATGAAGTTGTATCTGTGTTTTAATGTTTCATAAAAACACTCATAGACTATAAAAATATTTATAATGCCAATAATTTATTTTTGTAAAAAACATAGTATAGGAATTTCAAATGAATAATCTAATTGATCGTCTGTCTAAATGCTATGCAAGTGCTATTCACGATGTCTTAAGAGAAAAAGGTTACGGTAATTGTGTTCTTCCTCCAGAAATTCAAGCCCTAGAAAAAGGTCAAAAATTGTTTGGAGAGATTTATACAATTTCTGGTCATATTGATTATAGTCTATCACGTCATGAATCTCTTTTGCTTTGGTCTCAAGTTTTATCCAAAGTTCCTTCTGAAAAAGTGATAATATGTCAACCTAACACACATTCAATTGCTTTGATGGGGGAATTGTCTGCTAGAGCCTTAATGGTTAAAGGTACTAGGGGTTATTTAATGGATGGTCATTGTAGAGATGTAGAAGAAATCTTATATGCCAAATTCCCTGTTTTTTGTAGGCTTTCAACTGCGGCTGATATTGTTGAACGTTGGAAATACGATTCTCTAGGTCATCCAATTACTATAGGAACTGTAACAATCCATTCTGGAGACTATATAATTGCTGATATGGATGGAGCTGTCATTATACCTAATAAAATTGTTGAAGAGGTAATTAGTAAAACTGAGGAGGTGATGGGTACTGAAAGCGAAATGCGACAAGCAATATTAAATGGAATGGACCCTGAACAAGCTTATTTAAAATTTAGAAAATTTTAAATTTACCAAATGGTTATTATTATTATATATGCTTAAAATGCAATGTTAATAAATCGTAAAAAAGTGTGGTCATTATCATGGCCTCTCATAATAGCAAATTTTACAATACCTTTAGTAGGACTGACTGATACTATTATAATGGGTCATATGCCAGATAGTTTGTATTTAGCAGCAATCGCTATAGGTGGCATTGTTTTCAACTTTATGTATGCCGGATTGAATTTCTTGAGAATGGGAACGACAGGTATCGTAGCTCAAAAATTTGGAGAGAATAATTTTGAAGAAGTTTTTTTTAGTTTATTAAGACCTACATTAATAGCCGTTTCAGTTGGTTTTATACTCTATTTAAATAGAAAATATATATATGATCTATCAGTTTATTTTTTAACTCCTGATCAACAATTAGTCACACTTTATAAAGAATATCTCTTCATCAGAATGATAGGGTTACCAGCAGGTTTATTGAATATAGTGTTTTTAGGTTGGTTTTTTGGTATGCAAAAAACTAAATCAGTTATGTTACAGTTGGTTATTATTAACCTTATGAATGTTATTGCTTCATTATATTTAGCCGTTTATCTTGAATATGGTATTTTTGGAGTTGCTTTAGGTAGTGTATTAGCTCAAATTTCAGGTTTGCTTTTATCAATTATTATTTTTTTAAATCATTTTAAAACATTAAATTTTAGTTCATTCGACTTAAAGAAAATAATTAATTTAAATGGTTTCCTTAACTTGTTTTCAATAAGTAAAAACTTATTTGTGAGAACTATGCTATTAGTGTCGGTGCAGGCTTATCTAATTAAAAAATCAGGCTTGATAGGGGTTGATCAATTAGCAACAATGGAAATCTTAATTGTTATTTTTGGACTTTCATCTTATACCCTTGATGCTTTTGCTCATGCTGCAGAATCGACTGTTGGAGTATCTATTGGATCAAAAAATAAAAAAAATATTTATAAATCGATAAAAAATACAACTGAGTTTGCTTTGTCTTTCTCCGTATTAATTGGTATAGTTTTGTATATAACTGATTATTACATCATTAATTTGTTTACAAATATTCCTATTTTACAAAATTTAACAATTGATCTTTGGACATTAGTAATTATAACTCCCTTTATTTCAATGTTGGCTTTTCAATTAGATGGTATTTTTATTGGCGCAACATTAGCAAAGGAAATGAGAAATAGCATGATATTATCATCCCTCATTTTTTATTTAATCATAGAATTTATAATTCAAGATACTTTAAACCTAAAAAATTTATATTCTTGTTTTCTTTTATTTTTAATTTTAAGAGGTGTCTTTTTAACTTTTTATCTACCTCGAGTTTTTAAATTAATTAAAAATTAATTATATTTTTCTATAACTTGGTTTAAAATAATTACTTAATAAATAAGGCACTTAAAATGATAAGCGAATTTAAGAATTTTGATAAATTACTCTTTAGACGGTTAATTCTGCTTATGGTATCTACATCAATCTTAACTGTTTTAATTCCGAATATTTTTAATTTTGAAAAATACTATGGCCTAAGCCGTTTTATTGATCAAGGTTATATTGGAGTATTTCTAAATAATAAATTAGAGTTTTTTTTAACTTTATTTATGTCTTTTTTTTCTTTAACAAGTTTTATTTTAATCTATTTTTTTATATCAATTGGAAGGTTTTTTTTTCTAATTTATATGATTTTAAATTTTTTAATCATTGTTTTAGGTGGGGATAATATTAATTATGGAATTTTATATCCTCTTGATTGGATTAAAAATATTACAGAAGCTTTCTTAATATATCATATGTTTATTGGAAACTTTAAAAAGAATTTTCAATAAAAAAATTATAGCTTATATTACAAAATATGATTTGTTTTTGTAAAAATTTTAAATATAAATTCTAATTGTTTCATATTATTTTAAGGGTTTAAAATGACAAATAAAATTGTTCCTGGTCAAATGACACCACCGCTTTCACTGAATACTATTATGGATAACCAATGGGCTTTAGAAGGCAACTTAAACAAGACTAAGACTATGATAGTTTTTTACAGAGGGTTGCATTGCCCTATATGTTCGGATTTTCTTAAAACAATAGATAATCAACTAAGTGATTATAAAAAATCCAATACTGAGGTAATTGCCGTTTCTATGGATAGCAAAGAAAGAGCGTTACAGGCTAAAAATGACTGGAATATTAAAAATTTGAATATTGCCTATGGTTTGACAGAAGAAAAAGCTAGGGAATGGAATTTATATATTTCTAGATCTATTAAAGAAGTAGAGGCAGAAGTTTTTTGTGAACCAGGTTTATTTATTATTAAAGAAGACGGTTCATTATATCTCGTAAATATCAGTAATATGCCTTTTGCAAGGCCTGATGTAAGTTCTCTGCCTGCAAAATTAATTTTCGCTGAAGAAAAACAATATCCCGTGAGAGGTAATAAATAAATTATTAAAATTTAGAAATAGGGTCTTTAAATGAATTTTAAATTAAGAAAAATAATTTTATTAAAAGAAGAAATTTTTCATGAAAATGGTCCACTTCAGTCTATTCCAAGAATAAGAGCAGCGGCTTTGGGTATTGTTTCTAACCCTTATGCGGGAAGTTATTATGAAGATCTGCAATCAGGGATGGAGCATCTTAAAGATCTTGGCTTAATGTTAACTGACCGTCTAATAGATACTTTGGGTGGTATTAATGGCATTGATGGGTACGGTAAAGCGGCTATTGCAGGAGAAAATGGAGAATTAGAGCACACAGCACTTTGGCATGTGCCAGGTGGTTATGCAATGCGTCAAAGGCTTAAAAATTCTAAAGCGATAGTTCCTTCAGCAATGAAAGTAGCAGGAATGGGATCATCAATTGATATACCTTTAGGTCATACAAATGCGGCATACGTTAGAAGTCATTTTGATGCATATGAGGTAAATGTAACAGATGCTCCAAGGGCAAACGAAATTATGTTTTGCTTAGCAATGACTAAGGGACCTAGGATAAACAGTAGAATGGGTGGTTTAGAGGCTGATGAAGTTGTTGGAAAAGACGGTTTGAGATAAAAAATTACTTAATAATTTTATGAATATATGTTGAATTATACCTTTGTGATAAATACTCACCGGCTAATATATTTTTATTTTCTGAAATGACTGTATCATATTGAGGGTTAAAGAAAAAAGGGATTGAAAATCTTTCTTTATTGCCTCCTATAACTCTATGAGGAGTAGCTTTAATTTGTTTTTTTGACCATATTTCAAGCATATCTCCAAAATTTACTATTATTTCCTTTTTGTCGGCGAAAACCTTTGTCCATTTTTTGTTAGGTAATTCCACTTCTAAGCCAGGTGTTCCGTCAGTAAACAAAAGTGTTAAACATCCATAATCTGTATGAGGTGCTATACCGTAATCTTTTTTTGACATCTTTTGTGATCTCTTTGGATAGTAATTACATCTTAACAACGCCATTGGTAATTCGAATTTATTTGCAAAAAAGTTACTTGAATAATTTAATGAAATCTCAATTTGTTTTAATATTGATATTGAAATTTCACTGCATGATTTATAAAATTCCATAATTTTGTTTTCAAACGAAGGGATCCCATCTGGCCAAATGTTTTTTGAATAATAGGGTAAATCTTGGAATTGATGGTTGACTTTAATATTCGGTCCACAGTCAAATATCTCCTTATTATCTGGATTAAAATCTGCATTAACTTGTTCTGCTTTTATTCCACCCCAACCTCTATTTGATGATGTTTTGGACATGTTTACTTTGTCTTTTTCATCTAAATCTTGCTTAAAAAAATCTCTGTATAAAGCAAAAACATTATTAATATTTTGAAAGTTTATAGGATAATTTTTTATTATTAAGAAACCGTAATCTGTAACAGCTTTTTTTAATTTCTTCTGTTCAATTTGATAGTCATTATGGCTTTCATTAGACAATGAATTAAAGTCTATCTTAGGAATTTGATTTAACATAATTAATCCCATAAATATATTATATAAATACTTTAAGAATTAAATTATTTTTGTGAAGTTTTATTTTTTTGTCATATTAGTTATAAAATTAGAGGCTTTGTCAAAAATCAATCTTTTTCGATCAATATTCATTCTTTCTAAAGAACCTACTAGAATTGAAAGTCGAGGATTACTTTTAAAATGAGAGATATTATCACTCATAAATTTCCAATATAAACCGTCAACTATATCACACCAACTGTCTTTTTTATAATTGCTCATCTTTAATATATAGTTAGAACCACATGAGTATGGTTTAGTTGCAAATATTCCTCCATCAGCAAATGTTCCCATTCCATAGACATTTGGTACCATGACCCAATCTGAAGAATCTACAAACATTTCCATAAACCATTTATAAATTTCATTAGGATGGATTTTTGATAAGTTCATAATATTACAAATTATCATAAGTCTTGGTATATGGTGAGTGTATCCAAATTTTATACAATCTTTTATAGCATCATCAAGTGGAGTTATACCAGTTTTCCCTTCATACCAATGATTAGTGAGCTTTCTATCATGTTTCCAATAATTTGATTTAATTTCTTCATTCCCTTTATAATGATAGACACCTCTTATGAACTCTCTCCAACCTATAATTTGACGAATGAAACCTTCTAGAGAATTTATTGGTATAGAATGTGTTTTGGAGAACTCTAAAGCTTTATTGACAACTTCATCTGGAGTTAATAAGCCCATATTAAGAACTGGGCTTAAAGCACTATGAAATAAAAAATTATTTTCAAATCTTATTGCATCTTCATAATCACCAAATTTTGAAAATTTATTCTCTAGGAAAAGATCTAACCATTCCAAAGAATCTTTTCTATTTGTTGGCATCCATAAATAGTCTAAAGAGCCTGGGTGTCCATGAAATGTAGAGTTTATTTTTGATTTTAATGATTTAAATTTATTGTCTTTTTGAATAATTGGAAAAGATGGAATTTCAATGTTTTTAGGTATTTTTTTTCTATTTTCTTCATCAAAAGACCATTTCCCTCCTATAGGTTTATTATTTTCATCAGTAAGAATGCAGAGTTTTTGTCTAATTTTTTGATAAAAACTAGCCATTCTTATAGTTTTTTTTTGACTTAAAGCGAAGTTTTCAAATTCCAATCTTGATGTGATAAACATTGGGCTTTGAATAATTTCAAAACTTAAATTATTTTTATTTATGAAATCATTTAATTGTGTCTCAAAAAAATGGTCTTCAACTTCGAAACATTTAACAATATTAATGCTTTCTTTTTTTACAACTTTAAGGAATTTTTTTTCAAAATCGTCTTTAAAATCATCATCTTCAATAGAATGATAATATACGTTAAATCCATTTTTAATTAAATTGTCTCTATATTGACGCATTGACCAAAGAAACATTAATATTTTTAATTTATGATGTTTATGTTTAGTTGTTAAGCCAAAATCTTCTGCCATGAAAATTGATTTTACTTTAGTTTTTTTAATGTGTTCAATAGGAAACAGTTGATTTCCTAATATTAGTAAAATTTTATTTTCAGACATTTAATTTATTTACTCATATATACTTATATTTGTTGTGTTTGCTGTGATGTAATCCCAATCATAAATAACCCCTAATCCAATTCCGGTTGGAACAGGAACACAACCGTCGCTTTCAATGCAATCTATCATATCTGTATAGCCACAAGTATAAACTGGTGCCATTGTGTTGGGACAATCAGGACCAACAAGTGCAACTTCATAGAAATTTGAATTTCTAGTAGCTGCCATTACATGTCTATGTGCTGGGCCACAAGCATGAATTTCAACATCAATTCCAAATGCTTCACCTAAATGAGATATTTTCATTGCTCCAGTTATTCCCATATCATACTCTGGATCTGATCTTAAGAAGTCAGTTCCACCGGCAATTAAAAAGTCACACTTAGGCTCAATTCCTCTAATATGCTCAGTTTGTAATATTGGAGTTTTTATCATCTCCCTGAGACGTTTATGAGAAAATGCTGAAACACCGCTATCTCTGTAAGGGTCTTCTAACCAAAAAAAATTAGCATCATCACATGCTCTTCCAACATAAAGGGCATCTGCAAATGTTCTTAATTGACAGGCAGGGTCAAGCATCAAGGTCATTTTATTTCCAACATGTTTTGCAACGTAAAGTACATTTTCAGCTTCTTCTTTTGCGTTTCCTTCATGCCACCCGTGTATTTTAAACGCCTTATAACCCATATCTAAACATTGAAAAGCAAAATCACCAAAAGCCTCTTTGCTATCTAAACCGCCGTTTCTATCACCATGATATGTACTTGCGTAAGCTGGAAGACGCTTTCTATAGCTTCCAAGTAAAATACTAATAGAACAATTTAATTTTTTTCCAGCCCAATCCCATAATGCTATATCTAGAGGACCATGACCCATATGATCAAATTGTCTTAATTCTCTTTTGAAATCATCATAGATTTTTTCTCTCTCCTCTGCATTATATTCTAATAATTTAGGTGCTAGCATTTTTGACTGGGCACAAGCAGCTTGATTACCTCCCCAATGTGTAACATATTCACCTCTACATCCATCATCAGTTTCTACAACTATGGCATATTTATCCATTTTAGTAATTTGACCTTTTGCATAACCCACAGCGCCAATTGTGTTGGCATTAGTCAATAAGCCTAGGTTTTTGACAGAATGTGTAAATTCATGTATTTCAACTTTTTTAATTTGTGTCATTTGTTTACCTTAAATAAAAATTGAATAGACAAAATCTAAAAAACTTATATGTTTTTATTTTCATCAGTTTTAGTAAATTTATTACTTTTAAAAATACTTACTACTCTAATCTATGTAAAGGATATTAAATGAATTTAAATGATTGCTATAATTTTCAAGATTTTAGAAAACTAGCAAAAAAACGTCTACCTTCTCCTATTTTTCATTACATTGATGGGGCAGCAGATGATGAAGTCACTTATAACAGAAATACAGCAGCTTATAACGATGCAGATTTAATCCCGAATGTCTTAAGGGGTGTTGAAAATGTTGACTTATCAACAACTATTTTTGGAAAAAAACTTGATTTACCATTCTACTGCGCACCTACAGCTCTTCAGAGATTATTTCATTATGAGGGTGAAAGAGCGGTAGGAAAAGCAGCTCAGAAATTTGGTACTATGTTTGGTGTTTCTTCTTTGGGAACAGTAAGTGTTGAAGAAATATCATCTATAGTATCGACACCTAAAATGTTTCAATTCTACTTTCATAAAGATAGAGGTCTTAATGATAACATGCTTGAGAGAGTTAAAGCAGCTAAATTTGACGTTTTAGCTTTAACTGTAGACACTATTACTGGTGGTAATCGTGAAAGAGACTTAAGAACAGGGTTTACATCTCCTCCAAGATTAACTTTGTCTAGTCTCTTTAGTTTTGCGTCTAAACCTATGTGGGCAATTAATTATTTAACAAAACCAAAATTTGAACTACCTCAACTACAAGACCATGTGAGTGAAGGTACTAATACAGCTACTTCTATAGGTTCTTATTTCTCTTCCATGTTAGATCAGTCAATGAATTGGAAAGATGCTGAAAAAATATGTTCAAAATGGGGAGGTCATTTTGCTCTAAAAGGTATAATGAGTGTAGAAGATGCCAAAAAAGCTGTTGACATTGGTTGTACAGGTATAATGGTTTCTAATCATGGAGGACGTCAGTTGGATGGAGCCAGGGCGCCATTTGATCAACTGGCTGAAATTGTTGATGCTGTGGGTGACAAGATTGATGTTATTTGTGAAGGTGGAATTCAAAGAGGCACTCATATCCTCAAAGCTCTATCAGTTGGTGCTAAAGCCTGTTCTGGAGGAAGAATGTATTTATATGCTCTTGCTTCTGCCGGTCAAGCAGGTGTTGAAAGAGCCTTAGGTTTGTATCGTAGCGAATTAGAAAGAGATATGAAGTTAATGGGATGCACAAATATTAAAGAGCTAAATAGATCAAATATAAAGTTTAGATAACTTTATGAACTTTTTAAATTTGAATTTAAAATCTTTCTTAAAAATATTTCTTGTTAGTTCAGTTCCTTTAGTCGATTGGAGTTCTTCTAAACCAAATAACTTAAAACCATCAATAAAAACATTTACTATTCTTTGTATAGGGCTCTTCATATTTGGGTTAGGAGAAAGCATTTTAGTTGTGTCTCAATATGGGGTTACACCTTGGACTGTCCTGGCAGAAGGTTTCGCTAAAAAAATAGATATTGGTATTGGTCTATCTACTTTTATCGTAAGCGTTATTGTATTATTTCTGTGGTTGCCTCTTAAGTTAAAACCTGGACTAGGTACAGTAATGAATATTTTTATTATTGCTATGACAATGGGGGGCACAATTCCTTTTTTATATTTTTTAAACAATTTTTTTAATGGATTATTTTTATCTTTTTTTGGAACATTTTTAGTCGGCTTTGGGAGTGGTATTTATTTAATTGCCAATCTTGGACCTGGAACCAGAGACGGTTTAATGACTGGTATATCAAAAAAATATAATAAGCCAATTAGTTTAGTAAGATTTAGTATAGAATTTTTTGTGGTTTTCTTAGGATGGATCCTTGGTGGAACCTTAGGTATTGGTACTTTGATATTTGCAATCTTTATTGGACCTTCTGTGTCATTAAGTTTAAAAATAGTAAGTTTTTTTAATAAGTAAATTTTTTATAAAGTTTTAACTAATAAAGAAAATCCAAGTATTATTAAAGTTATCAAAATACATATTCTAAATTGCTTTTGGTTAAACTTATCTCTTATTTTTGTTCCTACTTGTTGGGCAATAAATGCTGGTATAATTAAGATTAAACTAAATATAAGATCTTCTTTAGTAGCAAATCCATAATATATTAAAGATCCATATAGAGGAAACGATCCAATAAAATACATAGTGGAAACTGTTCTCACAAATTTCTCTTTTGGTAAATCGATCGCAACTAAGTATGCTAACATTGGTGGCCCATAGAACGTAGATAAACCTCCTAAAATACCAGACCCAAAACCTATAAGAGATGTAATAGTATTCTCATGATTTTTATTAATGTTTTTTATTTTTATTCCAAAACAATTTACTAATGCTGCAAAAATAATTGAAACTGCAATTATCTGTGTGATTGTATTTACATCAATTTCAAGAATAAGACGTGCGCCTATAATTAAGCCTATAATTAAACTTAAAAACATTGGTAAAAATCTATAACTACTTACACCTTGTCTAAACTTAATTTGTAAAAAATTAGTTAAGAATATAGGTGCGCAAAGAAGTATCATTGCCGTTGTTGGCGGAATAATAAATGCAATTATGGGTAGTGCAACCATAGGCATTCCAAATCCAAGGGTTCCTTTTACTAAACCACCTGCTAATACAGCCAATATAATTATAATAATAATTGTTGGATCATTATACATTGTTAAATTTTCAAAAGTATGTAATTAAAATATAACATTTGTATTATTATTTTTAACAAGTAAAGCTTTTTATAGTAAATTAACTAAATGAAAAATATAATAAAATTTTTACAATGCAGAAGATCAATAACTGCTAAAAATATGATCTGCAATCAAGTAAATGAAGATGATCTGGATGATATTTTAAGCTGTGGCATCAGAGTACCAGATCACGGTGCTTTAAATCCTTGGGAACTAATTGCTATCAAGGGAGACGCAAAACTAAGGATTGGTAATGATATTTTAGCAGAAGAATATCAATTAAATAACCCTGATGCATCTGAAGATGAAATCAATTACGAACGAAGTAGGCTTTGTAGGGCAAGCGTTGTTATTGCCGTTTTGTTTAAACCAGTTTCACATCCTAAAATACCTTTTTGGGAGATGCAATTGTCATCCGGTGCTGTTTGTTCTAATCTTCTTATAGCTGCTCAATCTCTAGGTTATGCTGCTCAATGGTTAACTGAATGGTATGCGTATAACAATTCAATGATTAAAGAGCTTGGAGGCAATCCTGACACTGATAAAATAGCAGGATTTATATATATTGGTGATAAAGATAAAACACCCGTTGAAAGAAGAAGACCTAGTAAAGAAAAAGTAATAAGATATATTACTTCTTAATTCTAAATAGATTGTGTTTTAAGGCAACTTTCGAAAACATTTTTGTCTACATTTCCACCTGATGCAATTACTAAAACATTTTTATTATTAATATTTATTTTGTTTGAAATTGCAGCGGCTAAGGCTACTGCTCCACCTGGCTCTAGTACGATTTTAAAATATTTGTATGCTGAATGCATTGCAATCAACGCTTCTTCATCAGTAACTGAAATTCCTGAGGTAAGATTTTTTTTATTAATAGGAAAAGTAATGTCTCCAGGTTTATTGGCTAAAAGGGCATCACATATAGATGTATTGATCATAGAGTTTACTATTATTTTATTTTCTAAAAGTGATTTTTTAGTATCATCAAAATGTTCTGGTTCAACTGAGTAGATATTAGTATTTTTAAATTTAGCCTTAACAGCTGTACTTAAACCGGCAATTAATCCACCACCTCCACAACAACATAAAACAATATCTGGAATAACTCCAATGTCTGTTAATTGCTCATTACATTCTAATCCAGCAGTACCTTGTCCAGTTATTACATTTATATCATCAAAGGGAGGTATTATTGTAGCATTTAGCTTTTTAGCATATTTTCTTCCAATTTGTTCTCTGGATTCATTTGTTCTGTCATATGTTACTATTGAAGGTCCCCAAAAAGCAGTACCATCTAATTTGGCTTGAGGAGAATCTTTAGGCATTATTATTGTTGCTTTTCGACCTGTTATTTTAGCTGCTGCGGCAACCGCTTGTGCATGATTTCCACTTGACCAAGCTACAACTTGTTTTTCTTCCTTTGATAATTGTAAAATAGTATTCATTGCTCCTCTAAATTTAAATGCACCTCCTGTCTGAAGGTTTTCTGCTTTTAAAAATAATTTAGTATTGAAATTTTTGTCGATGTAGTCGGATCTTAATAAGGGAGTTTTTACTATTTTCCCTTTTAACCTTTTAGCGGCATTTAATATTGTTTCTAACGATACGTTATTTTCCATAATTAATTAAATCCTAAAATAATCTTTATAGTTAACCTTGTTAATTTTAAATGAGATGTCTATGATATACAAACGTTATTTATATTGGAGAATTTTATGCTTTTTCATAGTTCGTACACGGCTCTTTTAACGCCATTTAAAGATAATAAAGTTGATTATTCATCTTACAAAGAACTAATTGATTTCCAGATAAACAATGGAACACATGGATTAGTTCCCGTTGGAACGACGGGAGAATCTCCAACATTATCTCACGATGAACATAAAAAATTAATTGAAGTTTGTATTGAGCAATCAAATGGAAGAGTTCCTGTTATTGCGGGTGCGGGCTCAAACTCAACTTCTGAAGCTGTTGATTTCGTTAAACATGCATGTTCTGCAGGTGCTGATGGTTTATTAGTTGTGACACCTTATTATAATAAACCAACTCAATCTGGGCTTTTAGCTCATTATAATGAATTAATTAAACATGCCTCTAAACCTATCATTATATATGATATTCCCGGTCGTTCAGTTATTCAAATGACTGATGAAACAATGGCAAAATTAGCTCAAGATCAATTTATTGTTGGAGTTAAGGATGCAACCGCTGATTTAACTAGACCTACAAGATTACAAAATATTATTGGTGATAATTTCATTCAATTATCAGGTGAAGATGGAACAGCTTTAGCTTATTTAGCTGCGGGGGGGCATGGGTGTATTTCTGTAACAGCCAATATTGCACCTAATTTATTATCACGAATGCACAACGCTTGGAAGCAAGGTGATATTAATACTGCTCAAGAAATTAATAAAAAATTAATGCCTTTACATGACGCTCTTTTTTGTGAAACAAGTCCAGGTCCATTGAAATATGCTGCTTCTTTATTAGGAATTTGTTCATCTGATGCAAGGTTGCCTATAGTAGAAATTGAAGAAGATAGTAAGTTGAAGGTTAAAGACGCCCTTAAAAAAACAGGTTTGATTTAAATAGAAACCTATAATGAAAAAAACTGTTTCAAAAAGTATATCTCACGGTAGAATTGCAGAAAATAGAAGAGCTAAATTTGATTATTCTATTGTAGATACAATTGAGGCTGGAATTGTATTATTAGGTAGTGAGGTTAAAAGCTTGAGGCTTGGTAGGGCTAGTATTGCCGAGGCATATGCAACCGAAGAATATGGTCATGTTGTTTTAATAAATTCTAATATTCCTGAATATAGTTCTGCTGCATTAGGTCAAAATCACGAACCTAAACGTGTAAGAAGATTATTAATACATAAAAAAGAAAAAAATAAAATTTTAGGCCAAATTAAAAAAGATGGATGTACCGTTGTGCCATTAAGTCTTTTTTTTAATCAAAGAGGTTTAGCGAAAATTTCTCTTGGTATTGCTGAAGGTAAGAAAAAAGTAGATAAAAGAGAAGTGATTAAAAAACGAGATTGGGATAGAGAAAAGCATAGACTTTTAAAAAATAATAATTAAACCTCTAATCAATCCAAGAGATAGTTTTATATATATAATGAGCCACAAGAAAATAATAGTTGCTATTGGTGGAAATTTACACTCAAAAAATGGCCTTCATCCAGTTGAAATTTGCCAAGAAGCAATTAAATCATTGAAATCTATGTCAATTATTGTTGAAAAACAATCAAGTTGGTATCGTTCTGATCCTATTCCAAAAAGTGATCAACCTAAATTTTTTAATAGTGTCTTAGTAGCAAGCACGACTTTAAATGAACTTGACGTTCTTAACTCATTACACGTTATTGAAAAAAAATTTGGTAGAATAAGAAAAAATATAAATGAGGCGCGTATAATTGATTTAGATTTAATAGATTATTCTTCTAAAATACACGATAGTAAAGACATTATTCTTCCTCATCCAAGAGCACACTTAAGAAGATTTGTTATGCAACCTTTGTATGAAATAGAAAAAAAATGGATTCATCCAATATTGAAAACTAATGTGGAAGAAATTTTAAAGCAATTGGACCAACAAGAATTAGAATTATTCTCAGAATTATAAATAATAAATTGATTTTTTTTAATTAATTCTTTAGAAGAACATTCATAAAAGGAGTTTATTAATGGCACGTGTGACAGTTGAAGATTGTATTAAAAAGATATCAAATAGATTTGATCTAGTTGTAGCAGCAGCCCAACGTTCACGAGAAATCTCTAATGGTATGCCAATTGAAGTCGAAAGAGACAATGATAAAAACCCTGTTGTTTCTCTTAGAGAAATTGCATCTGATGCAGTTGATCATAAGACTTTAGAGGATAGATTTATAAAATCTATGCAAAAAAATATAATTAGAGAAGAAGCTAATATTGAAGATGATGTCTCTTTAGAAGATGAATTTGCGGCTTATTTAAATGAAGCTAAGAAAGAAACGCCTTCTAACGATAGTTTCATGATGAATAATAATAAAATTGACGATGAGTCATCATTTGAAGATATTTCACAGACTTTGTTAAACGATGAAGATTGATTTATCTAATTAGTTTTACATATAATAAATAATTTATATATTTGATATATAAATTATTTATTATATAGAAAAATATATATCAAATGGATCCGACTGCTAATAAGCTTTATAATAAAATTTCAAAATATGATAGCTTTGCCTCAAAAGAAGTTATAAATAAAGCATTTATTATATCAAAAAAGGCTCATGCTAATCAGTATAGATCTAGTGGTGAACAATATTTTACTCATCCTTTAGCTGTTGCTAATGTTTTGATAGATATGAAATTGGACTCCTCTACTATAATAACAGCATTGCTTCATGACGTGGTAGAAGATAGTGATGTCTCATTAGATTTAATAAAAAATGAATTTGGCGAAGAAATTTCAAAATTAGTTGACGGAGTTACCAAATTATCAAAATTGGATATAAGGTTTGGATCAGCACAAGCTGAAAATTTTAGAAAGCTCCTTTTAGCATCGTCTGATGACATAAGAGTTCTTTTAGTAAAGTTAGCCGATAGACTTCATAATATTAGGACTATAAAGGGAATTCAAAATGATAAAAAAAGGTCAAGAATTTGTTATGAAACGTTAGAAATTTTTGCACCTTTAGCAGAACGTCTTGGTATAAATGCTATTCAAAGAGAATTAGAGGATCGTTGTTTTGCAGAACTTAATCCAGAAACAAGAGACTCTATTTTAAAAAGACTAAAATTAATTTATTCTCAGGATGAGTTTAATATTCCTATTATTACAAAAGAATTGGAAAATTTTTTAAAAAAAAACAACATAAATTGTATGATTTCAGGTCGAGTCAAAAGCAGCTATTCTATTTGGAAGAAAATGCAATTCAAAAATTTGAGTATGGATCAATTGTCCGATATTATGGCTTTTAGAATAATAGTAGATGATGTTAATGAATGTTATACTACTCTTGGATTACTTCATCAAAAATATTCAGCTATTATGGGTAGGTTTAAAGATTATATATCTGCGCCAAAACGAAATGGATATCAATCGCTTCATTCAAGTTTAATTGGTCCAAAAAAAACAAGAATTGAAGTTCAAATTCGAACATCTGTCATGAATGAATTTGCTCTTAATGGAGTAGCGGCGCATTGGATTTATAAAGAAGGTGCTAAATCATCAGAGACAATTAGATATAAATGGGTGAGGGAACTTATTCAGGTTTTAGAAGAAAGTAGTGAGCCAGAAGAGTTTCTAGAGAACACTAAATTAGAAATGTATAATGATCAGGTTTTTAGCTTTACCCCTAAAGGTAATTTAATAATTCTACCAAAAGGTGCAAATGCTGTTGATTTTTCCTACGCTGTTCATTCAGAAGTTGGTAATGCTGCTGTTGGAGCAAAAATTAATAATAAAAACAGATTGATAACTACAGAAATTAAAAATGGAGATCAAGTTGAAATATTAACATCAAAAAATGGTTTTCCAGATCCAAAATGGGTTAATAGTTGTATTACTGGAAAAGCTAAATCAGGTATAAAACGATTTATAAAAAATAGAGAAATTAAAGAATTTTTGCATCTAGGAACTGCTTTACTTCAAAAAGAATATAGGCAACAGAATAAAAGGATGCATGAAAAAAGTTTGATTAAAGTCATTAATGAATTTGGTCTTTCTGACTTGCAAGAGTTATTAATTGAAATTGGTAAAGGTAATATTAATTCAAGAAACGTAATAACTTTCTTGTATCCTGATAAAAAAAAGGTGTCGCCAACCTTACCATCATTAAAAAAACCATCGTCTCATGATAGTGTTAAACTCAAGGGAGTTATCCCAGGAATGGCAATTCATTATGCTCATTGTTGTCACCCATTACCTGGTGAAAGAATTGTGGGAATTGTTACCACAGGAAAAGGAATTACTGTTCATGCGTTGGATTGTTTCTCACTTGAAAAATTTAATGATATGCCAGAAATGTGGCTTGAAATATCCTGGGAAAGAGAGGGTGACACTTTTCACAAAGGAAGTCTAGTAGCAGTGCTAGCCAATGAACCAGGAAGCTTAGCAGAAATAACCAAAATAATTAGTACTAACAATGGTAATATTTCTAATATTCAAGTAATATCTAGGGATATAGATTTTTATAAGTTCAATATAGATTTAGAAATAAAAAACATTAATCATTTAAATCAGATAATAGCGGCAATGAGATTGTCACAATTTGTTGAGAATGTTGAAAGAGGCAAAGATTAGGAAAATTTTGTTAAATAAAATTTTTTATTATCCTAAATTATTAATCAAAAAGGTAGAGAGGCTTATTTACTTTTATAAATTGAAATTAGCTCGATTACCAGCCTCCTCTTATGCAATTGCTTCAGGTTTTGCATGTGGTTCAATGGTTTCATTTACCCCACTTTTGGGTTTTCATTTTTTATTAGCTATATTTTTTGCTTTTCTTATCAGAGGCAATGTTATTGCATCTTTGATTGGAACATTCATTGGTAACCCATTAACTTTTCCATTTATTTGGAGTTTAATTTATAATGTAGGAATTTTTATAACATCAAAAAATCAACGAATTTTAAATTCAGAGATTAGTATTGATATGATTTTAAATCAAACTTACGAAATCTTTATTCCCATGTTAATAGGAGGGGCTATTATATCATTTCCAATATGGTTAATAACATTTTTAGTTACGTATAGCTTTGTTTCATCTTATAAAAAATCAAAAGCTAAGAAAAAATCACATAATAACTTAAAGGATATATAATTTGATTAACAACATTCGATTGGGAGTTAATATTGATCACGTGGCGACATTAAGAAACGCAAGAGGTGGTAATGATCCTCAAATCACTAGAGCTGCAATAATAGCTGAAAATGCAGGTGCAGATTTAATTACTGTTCACGTAAGAGAAGATAGAAGGCATGTAAATGAAAATGATTTAAAATCTATATTAAGCGTTATCAAAATACCACTTAATTTAGAAATAGCAGCAAACCCTGATATGATAGAGATCGCAAATAGATATAAACCACATTCAGTATGTTTTGTTCCGGAGAATAGGAAAGAAATAACTACTGAAGGGGGATTAGATGTAAGTAAAAATTTTAACAAGCTTGAAAAACTTGTTAAAGATGAACTAGATAATGATATTAATGTTACTCTTTTTATTGACCCTGATAAAGACCAAATAATTGCAACTAAAGATCTTGGGGTAAAAGTTGTTGAACTTCATACAGGAGCATATGCTGAAGGATACGGTATGCAATTAAATATAGAGACTGAACTAAATAAAATTAAAGAGGCTGTACAAATAGCAAATGATTTTAATATTAATTGCCATGCAGGTCATGGCTTGAATTTTGAGAACGTTTCTTTAATTGCATCAATTCCTAATATAAAAGAGTTAAATATTGGCCATTTTTTAATTAGTGATGCAATCTTTAATGGATTAGAAAATTCTATTTTTAAAATGAAAAAGATTATTAAAGAATCTACCATATGATATTTGGAATAGGTACAGATATTCTTGAAATTTCGAGAATAGATAAAATTTTAAAAAAATATAATCAAACATTTGTGGTTAGAATTTTTGGCACTAATGAAATAAAAATCATTGAAAACAAATCAAAAAACATTAGCTTGTTTTTAGGTAAGAGATTTGCGGCTAAGGAAGCTGTTTGGAAAGCTCTAAGTCCAAAAAGAGGTGATGGTTTGGTTTTTAAAGAAATAGAGATTCTTAATAACCTAAATGGAAAACCATATTTATTTTTTTCAGGTCGTACTCAAAAATATATTATGAATAAAGAAATAGAACTCAATAATAAACTTATATTTGATATCTCTATTTCCGATGAACCCCCATATGTTTTAGCTTTTGTTGTGATTTCTCTTGCTCCATTAGTTTAGGTGATGCATAAGGTAAATTTTATTATTAAAGACATTTTCAGGAGTTAAATTTATGAGTGTTTCAAAAAGTAATGGTTTAAAATCATTTAGAGAACTTTTAAAAACCCTTATGGTGGCGGGCTCTATAGCAATTGTCTTTAGGTCTATTTTTTTTGAACCATTTAATATCCCATCAGGCTCCATGATACCTACATTACTTGTAGGTGATTACTTGTTTGTTTCAAAATATTCATATGGATATTCTAAATACAGTTTCCCCTTTGGTATTGCTCCAATTGAAGGAAGAATTTTTGATAATTCACCAAAAAGAGGAGATGTAATCGTTTTTAGAAAACCAGGTGACGAGAGTATTGATTATATAAAGCGTCTTGTTGCATTACCAAATGACACCGTTCAAGTTAAAAAAGGAATTTTATTTGTTAATGGTAAACCTGTTGAAAGAATTAAAACAAATATAGGTTTTAAATTTCAAAATGGTTATGGAGACGAGAAAATTTTTATTCAATATAAAGAAAAATTTGAAGATTCCAAATTTCACTATATTATTGAATCCAGTGATACAGACCCTTTTGACGACACAATTGAATTTAAGGTACCTAAAGATAATTTTTTCTTTATGGGTGATAATAGAGATAATAGTAGAGATAGTAGAACTCCTGAAGTAGGATTTGTTCCAAAAATAAATTTGATTGGTAAAGCACAGATTATATTTTTCTCGCATAATAGTTCAGCTTCATTTTTTGAATTCTGGAAATGGCATAAATCTATAAGGTTTAAAAGAATTGGTAAGGCTATTGAATAGTGTTGATTAATGATCTTCAAAAAAAAATCAATTATAAGTTTAAAGATATTAATTTATTAAAAGAAGCTTTGGTTCACTCGAGTTACGTGCCAGAAAATTCTCAAAAAAACATTAAAAATTATGAAAGATTAGAGTTTCTTGGAGATAGAGTGCTTGGATTAGTTCTTGCAGAATATTTTTTTAAACTATTTCCTGATGCTAATGAAGGAATGTTAAATAATTATTTACAAAGATATGCAAATCAAAATGCTTTAGCTGAATATGCAATAAAAATTAATTTATCTGATTTTATTAAGTTTCAAAAAGGTGATAGTTTAGAGTTTAATAAATCAGTTTTGAGTGATGTTGTTGAGTCAGTTATAGCTTCAATTTATTTAGATACAGGTTTTAACAGTTCTAAAAACTTTATTATAAATCAAATAATAGATATTGATTTAATTAACTCAGAACCAACTAAACATCCTAAATCACTTCTTCAAGAATATTCTCTGAATAAATATAAATGTTTACCAAAATATATTATTATAAATAAAACTGGCACTGACCACAAACCAAAATTCATGGTTTCAGTTAGTATTGATAAAATTAACAAAGTAGTGTCTGAAGGTTCAAGTTTAAAGAATGCAGAAGAAGCTGCTGCCTTAAAATTATTAGGTGTTCTAAAGATTTAATTTATGGATTATGGTGGTTAAATTTTATTTTGGAAAATAGACTTAAAAATAGATCAGGGTTTGTTAATATATTGGGAGTCCCGAATTCCGGAAAATCAACTTTACTCAATAAGTTAGTTGGCAGAAAAGTCTCTATTGTCTCACATAAGGTCCAAACTACAAGATTTTGTGTCAAAGGTTTGAGCGTTTGTACTCTTGAAGATGATTCACAATCACAAATAATTTTTATTGATACCCCAGGAATTTTTGCTGCAAAGAGGAGGTTAGATAAAGCTATGGTATCTGCTGCTTGGTCAGAATTGAAATATTCTGACAAAGTTGTTTTTATTCATGATATTTCTAAAAACAGATTGAATGACTACAGTATAGAAGTTATTGAAAATATTTTTAAAATCCATTCTAATGTTATTTTAGCTCTGAATAAGATAGATTTGTTATTAAAAGATAAACTTCTCGAGAGAATAGCTGAAATCAAAAAAAAATTTGACTTTGAAAAAATATTTTTAATATCAGCAAAAAATGGAAGTGGATGTGAAGATTTAAAATTATTCTTAGCTAACGCAATGCCAATACATCCTTTTATGTATGATGCAGGTACAATATCAGATTTACCACAATCTTTGTTAGCTTCAGAAATAACTAGAGAAAAATTATTCAATTTATTAAATAAAGAGCTACCTTATAATTTGATGGTTGAAACTGAGAAATGGACAGTTAATATTGATAATAGCATTCGTATAGAGCAAACCATATATGTTAATAAAGATAGTCATAAACCAATAGTATTAGGTAAATCAGGTAAAAATATTAAAAGGGTCGGTTCATTGGCTCGTGAAGAATTACAAGAGTTATTAGGCTGTAAAATTCACCTTTTTTTATTTGTAAAATTTAAAAAAAATTGGATGGATGACCCCTCTAAATACTCATCAATTGGTTTGGATTATAATGCCTGAATGGAGAGATAAAGGCATAGTGTTATCTGTTAGAAAGTATGGTGAAAAAGGAATTATAGCAAATCTTCTTACTTTAGAGCATGGAAGGCATTTAGGTTGGATTACTAATTATAACAAAAAAAATATAGCTTCTCATGTACAGCCTGGAAATTTAGTAGATATTTTTTGGAAATCTAGGTTAATTGAGCAAATGGGTAATTTTAAAATTGAATTGATTTCATCTGTTGTAGGAAAAATATTAGATGATAAAGTTAAATTACAAGCCATCTTCTCAATTTGCACATTATTAGAAAAAGTTTTACCAGAAAGACAAAAGTATTCTGAAGTTTTTAATGCAACTCAGGCTTTTATAAACCTTTTATTAATAGATGATAAAAACTCTCAAAATATGTGGGTTGAGGGATACGTGAAATGGGAAATAGGGCTTTTATCTTCAATAGGCTTTTCTCTAAATTTAAATGAATGTGCTGTTACAGGAAAAAAAAATAATCTGTATTTTGTAAGTCCTAAAACTGGAAAAGCAGTATCTAAAGAAGGAAGCGGTAAATTTGCTCCAAAGCTACTTTTATTACCCAGGTTTCTTGGTGGAGAGGATTTAATTGGTTCAAATTTCAATCAAGATATTATAGCTGGGTTAAAAATCACTTCTTATTTTTTTAAAAATAAATTATTAATATCAATTAATGATCAATCAAACACTTATTTACCTAATGCTAGAAATAGATTAATTGAAATGATTGAAAAACTTTAATTATATCAGAGTATTATACATGGATAACACCGAAATAAATGAAAAAAATATTAATCTAACAAGTTTTTCTAAAGCAATTTCAGAACGATATTTGTCATATGCACTTTCTACAATCACCTCAAGATCTCTGCCAGATGTACGAGATGGTTTGAAACCTGTACATAGGCGGGTTTTATTTGCTATGCGTCAACTTAAGTTAAATTATAATCAAGGTTATAAAAAATCTGCAAGAGTTGTTGGTGATGTCATGGGAAAATTTCATCCTCACGGCGATGGTGCTATTTATGACTCAATGGTAAGAATGGCTCAAGATTTTGCATTAAGGTACCCGTTAGTTGATGGCCAGGGTAACTTTGGTAACATTGACGGCGATAACGCAGCAGCTATGAGATATACTGAAGCACGAATGACTAAAGCCGCTGAATTACTACTTTTAGATATAGATCAAAATACTGTTGATTTTAGAGTTACTTACGATGACGAAGGGGAAGAACCAGTGGTTTTGCCTTCTGCATTTCCAAACTTATTAGCAAATGGTTCACAAGGGATTGCAGTTGGAATGGCAACATCAATTCCCCCTCATAATATTTCTGAATTATCTGACGCTTTATTACATTTAATAAAATTCCCTAATGCATCAGATAGTACTATTTCTAACTTTGTTAAAGGACCTGACTTTCCTACAGGAGGCGTTCTTGTTGAAGCAAAAGAGTCTATTGAACTATCTTATAAAACAGGTAAAGGTGGATTTAGACTTAGAGCGAGATGGAATATTGAAAAACTTAAGGCCGGACAATGGCAAATCATAGTAACTGAAATACCCTACCAAGTTCAAAAAAGTAGGTTGTTAGAAAAAATTGCAGAATTAATGGAAAGTAAAACATTACCAATGTTATCTGATATTAGAGATGAGAGTACAGAAAGTGTAAGATTAATAATTGAGCCTAAAAGCCGAAATTTATCACCTGAAATGGTTATGGAAACACTGTTTAAAAAAACTGATTTAGAAACTAAAGTTTCATTAAATTTAAATGTAATAGATGAAAAAAATGTACCTGGCGTTAAATCTCTTAAAGAAGCGTTAAAATGTTGGTTAGACCATCGACAAATTATTCTTCAAAGGAAAAGTAAGCATAGACAAAAATTAATTGAAAACAGAATTAACATTTTAAATGGTTATATAACTGTATTTTTAAATCTAGATAAAGTTATTCAAATCATAAGAGAAGAAGATAGACCTAAAGAAGTTCTAATTTCTTATTTTTCTATTAATGAAATTCAAGCTAATGCAATTTTAGACATGAGATTGAGGTCTTTAAGAAAATTAGAAGAAATTGAATTAAAAAAAGAGTTAAATCAATTACAAAACGAATTAAACAATCTAAATAATCTCTTATTAAATTTTGAAGAGCAATGGAAAATTATATATTCAGACATTAAAAATCTAAAAAAGGAATTTTTGGATATCTCAAATAGAAAAACAGATATTGGAGTGATGCCTGAGGTTGAAGATTTTAATGAAGATCAATTTATTGTTAAAGAACCAATAACAGTGATTTTATCAGAACAAGGATGGGTAAGAACACAAAAAAATCATATAGAGGACACTATAGAACTAAAATACAGAGAGGGTGATAAAGAAAAATTCAGAATACATGCTTTAAGTACTGATAAAATTGTTTTCTTTGCTGATAATGGAAGAGTTTTTTCAGTTTCTGCAAGTAAATTACCATCTGGCAGAGGTTTTGGAGAACCTATTTCTCTAACTATTGATTTAAAAGCTGATACAAAAATTATATCTTGTTTTCCTTTTTTTGATGGAAATGTCATTATAGCATCCGACACAGGGCATGGCTTTAAGACTTAGACTAAAAGTTTGATAGCGCAAACTAAATCTGGAAAACAAATTATAAATGTTAAAGGAGAAAACAAAGCTAAGCTGTGTAAAAAAATTGATGGAAATACAATTGCAGTTGTCGGTAATAATAGAAAACTGATTGTTTATTCTATTAAAGAAATACCAGAACTAAATAAAGGGAAGGGAGTTATTCTTCAAAGATATAAAGACGGTACTTTATCAGATATTATTACTTTCAATTTTGAAGATGGCATTAGTTGGAAAATGAATGGTGGTCGTCACAGAGTTGAGAAAGAATTAATGACCTGGCAAGGCAAAAGAGGTGGAGCTGGTAAAATGGTTCCAAATGGTTTCCCAAAGCCACCTTTGTTTTAATTTTACTTCACTAGTTAAATACATTTAGTTAGTAAATTTTTTGTATGTGATTTAGATTAATTATATTAAATAAATATAACGATTAAGATTTTTAACAATGGAGGATTATTTAATGAAACGTCGTGATTTTATAGGTAAAGCAGGAATAGGATTAGCTTCAGGCGTAGCTGCAGCATCTACCTTATCAACTCCAGCTTTAGCCCAATCAAAAAAAACTATTACTATTGTGTCAACATGGCCTAGAGATTTCCCAGGGTTAGGTATTTCTGCTCAAAGGTTAGCTGCAAGAATTACTGAATTATCTAAAGGTGCTCTTACCACAGAATATTTTGCAGCGGGTGAAAGAGTTGGAGCATTTGATTCTTTTGACGAAGTTGCATCCGGAAACTCTACAGCTTATATAGCAGCTGATTATTACTGGAAAGGCAAGCATCCAGCTTTTAATTATTTCACATCAGTTCCATTTGGAATGACTACAGTAGAGCATAATGCTTGGACTAAATTTAATGGTGGTCAAGAATTATGGGATGAATTGTCTGGATCTTTTGGTATTAAAGCTCTTCCTGCTGGTGCAACTGGAACTCAAGCTGGCGGTTGGTTTAACAAGGAGATTAACTCAGCTGATGATTTAAAAGGTTTAAAAATGAGAATACCTGGGTTAGGTGGTGAAGTTATGTCCAAATTAGGAGCTTCAACCGTTTCGTTACCTGGTGGTCAAATTTATGAAAACTTAGTATCAGGTTCAATAGATGCAACTGAATGGGTAGGACCTTATAATGACTATTTTATGAAGTTTTATGAAGCTGCTAAATATTACTATACGGGTGGAATGCATGAACCAGGTGGACCAATAGCTTTTGGATTTAATGCAAGTTTTTGGGGTACTTTAACTAATTGGGAAAAGGCACTAATAACTGCAGCAACAATGGAAGAAAATGCTGCTCAATTTGAAGAGTGTATGGCAAATAATGGTAAATACCTTAAAAAATTAGTTAATGAGCATGGTGTACAAATTAAATCATTTAATGATGATGTTTGGGATTCATTTGGTGAAGCTGCTGCTCAGGTATTTGAAGAAGTTAGAGACCATTCACCTTTGGCAAAGAAAATTGATGACTCTTTTCAAAAGAACTTAAGAGAAATTGGTGGTTCAATGGCAAATCTTGAAGGTGTCTTTCAAAGTCAAAGAAATAGAATACTTGGTATTATTTAGTATATCTTAGATAATTAAAAGAAGGCCAATTTTTTCTTGGCCTTCTTTATGAAAGTATAAATTTTTTAGCTTGCTTGGTTTTTTTCAATGATAAAAAATGATAAAGATTTTTTAATAAATAACTCTTACATTTTGTTTTTTAGAAGCTTTGGCTGGGTTATATTAAGTTTAATTCTCTGTTTTTTAATAAATAATATATTAGTTATTGGATTTGATTATCCTACTTTCTATAATATATTTACTAATTTTGATAAAAGTTCGTTTTTAATTTTATTTCTATACATCATTGGGATTTTTACTCCTATTTCTTTTGTACTTTTATCTTCTTCAAGTTCTTTAAGAATTGATGCAAAAAATCTTCATCATTTTAATGTTTATCTTATCAGAGCTTTTTTTTGGACAATTATATTTACTGGTTTAATAGATTTCTTTATTGCCTTTATGAGAGTTGAAAAAATTTTACCTTTCTTGTTTGATGATTATTTAACTCGTGCTCTTGGTAGATCTATTTTTGTGGGTTTATACGTGCATATACCACTTATTATACTAGGTTTTGTTATAGCCTTTTTTACTAGAACTATGGGATTTACATGGTTAGCTTTGCTAATTGTGGTTGGTGAGTTGCTAATCGTAATATCACGATTTATTTTTTCTTATGAACAATCTTTTATGGGCGATCTTGTTCGTTATTGGTATGCAGCTTTATTTCTTTATGCGTCAGCTTACACTTTATATGAAGATGGGCATGTAAGAGTGGATGTTTTTTATGCGTCTATGAAGAATAAAACAAAATCTTTTATTAATGCATTTGGATCAATATTTCTGGGTGCTTCAACTTGTATAGCAATAATTTTTTTTGGATTAGACGGAAAGCGATCTATCATTAATAGTCCAATATTAAATTTTGAAGTTACTCAAACAGGAACTGTAGGGATGTTTATAAAATATCAAATGGCAAGTTTTTTAGCTATTTTTGCTATAACAATGTTAATTCAATTTATTAGTTATTATTTTAAAAGTATTGCAGATTATAGGAATGAACCCATAATTTCTGATAATAATGAAAACAGTTAGGCTCTAGGTAATAAAATGGAATTATTATTTTTATTATTACTAATTATTATCATGGCTCTAGCTCTTGGGTCAGGTTTTCCTGTGGCTTTCGCTCTTCCAGGATCAGCAGTTTTATCAATAGTTATTGCTGGCTTGTGTGGCTATTTCTTTGAAAACGACCCTTCTGCTTATTTCCATTCTGGAAGCCCATATCAATGGCTTTCAGCGGGTGTTACAAACCTAAGAGGTGTATATTGGGAAGTAGAACGTGACACATTAATTGCAATTCCGTTATTTATATTTATGGGCATAATGCTTCAAAGATCAAAAATTGCTGAAGACTTATTAGTTACAATGGCTCAACTATTTGGTAAAATACCTGGTGGATTAGGTATTTCTGTTGTTTTTGTTGGAGCATTATTGGCTGCTACAACTGGAATAGTTGGAGCAACGGTTGTTGCGATGGGACTGATTTCATTGCCTGCAATGTTAAGAAATAATTATTCTCCGTCATTAGCAACAGGAACTATAGCTGCATCAGGCACTTTAGGTCAGATTATTCCTCCGTCAATTGTATTAATAATTTTAGCAGATCAGTTGGCATCTGCAACTGATCAAGCAGGTAGTATTAGAAAAGGACTTTATAAGGCATCAACTGGTGAAATTTCTATGCCATCTGTTTTTGATGTAACTTCTACTAGTGCGGGTGAAATGTTCTTAGGTGCGTTTGTTCCAGGTTTGTTATTGGTAGCTCTTTATATGATTTTTATATTAGCGCTTGCTACTTTCTCACCTAAAACCGCTCCACCTGTTCCATATGAAGGTAGGATGGATAGAGATTTTTGGTTAAAAGTGATTATTACTTTGTTTCCACCTCTAACTTTAATTGTATTAGTACTTGGTTCAATTATTGGAGGTATAGCAACTGTTAATCAAGCAGGAGCTATTGGCGCGGCTGGTGCCATCATAATGGCTGGTTATAGACAAACAATTAATAATCCCAAACAAGCTTTTTATCCTGCAATCATAATGTTTATCTCTCTCATAATTATATCAATACTTTTGTATAACTTTGATATGAATATTAAATCAATTAAGAACGTTAACGAAGAAATTGCTATTTATATAGGACTTGTTGCTACTTTATCTCTTGTTATTTCTTTGATTTGGAGCGGTTGGAGATTATTAGATGTTAAGAAAACTTTAAATGGAGTTATGTTAGAGACAGCAAAAACCACATCTTTAGTATTTATTATTTTATTAGGAGCTGCAATGCTGACAGCAGCATTTAGGGCATTTGGTGGCGAAGATTTAGTTAGAGACTTTTTAAACACGTTACCAGGTGGATTCTGGTCTAAATTTATAATGGTGATGATAGTAATTTTTATACTTGGTTTTTTCTTGGATTTTATTGAAATCGCTGTTGTTGTTGTTCCTATAGTTGCTCCAATTTTGTTGGCTGATCCATCAGCTAATATTACTGCCGTCTGGCTTGGTGTAATGATTGGATTAAATATACAAACTTCTTTCTTAACACCGCCATTTGGATTTGCACTCTTTTATCTCAGAGGTGTTGCTCCGGCTATTGTGAAAACTATTCAAATGTATAAAGGCGTAATACCTTTTATACTTCTTCAATTATTTGCTCTTGGCATAGTTGGTTATTATCCTGCATTAGTTAATTATCTTCCTAACAGAGTTAGTTATCTATCTGATACAGCACCACCACCAAAAAATCCTAAAATTCAATATTGTTTAGAAAAATTTGTTTCAGATAAATTAAGCTTAGTAAACAACCCCACTATCATGGCACTCAAAAAATCAAAGGAAATTAATTTTACATTGTTACCTAATGATTTAGAAAAGAAAACTTTAAAATCGATTAATAATGGTTTTGTTGCTGTTTCTCTTCTTGATGAAATTAGTAAGGCAGAAGAATTACTAAATCAAGCATCTAGTAATTATCGACCAAAGCTTTTTAAAGTAAGGCGAATTGAACAATTTGATAGAGAAATTAAACAGGAAATTAAAGCCTTAAATAATCAAATTGAAATAACAGATAGTAATCAAGAAGTTATTATAGCTACTCTCAATAAAAAATTAGAAAATTTAAAATTGCAATCAAATTTATTAATGTCACAAATACCAAATACCTGGGATAAGGATTATCAAACTTTTAATAAATTAGTTAAAAACGAAAAATTATTAAGGTCAAAATATCGAAGATCATCTGATCAATTTTATTCAGGTGTTCAAGACTTACTCATGATATTAAAAGGGAACCAAAAATTTTATAGTTTAGAAAATAGATTAAATAATTTTAAAAATAAATTATTAAGTGACCATAATAATACAAAACTAATTTTAAATGAAATTAAAAATTTAAGCAAAGAACTTTCGTCCGTAGATGATGGAGGAAAAATGAAGTCCTATTTACGTAAAATCAAAAGAAAAATTAAAAAGAAAACAGTTAAAATTGATCGTGTTATGAAAGACTTTGATAATTTGATTAAAATATATAATAAGAAAGCAAAATGGTTAGATAAAGCTGATTCTAAATTAAGAAATCAAGTTCAAAGTTTATTAAATGAGACTGCTTATACAATAGGATCAAGAAACCAAAAGAAACTTCCGAGAGAAACTGCTTTATTTATAGCTAAGTGCAACTCTGGTCATAAAGATATTTCTTTAAATTTTTGATGCTGGTATAGGTCATAGTAAAAATGCAATCCTCAAAGATGTCATTCAAAAACATGATTGTTGCTCCTCATCATTTAGCTGCTAAAACAGGATCGGATATTCTAAAAGAAGGTGGCAATGCCATTGAAGCTATGATTGCTTCTGCAGCAATGATTTCGGTTGTTTATCCCCACATGAATTCAATCGGTGGAGATAATTTTTGGTTAATTTCAGAAAAAAACAATAATATAACTGCAATAGATTCTTGTGGTGGGGTAGCTAAAAATGCAAGTAGGGATTTTTACATAAACCAAGGTTATAAATCCATACCTGCTAGGGGTCCATTGGCTGCGTTAACTGTTCCTGGTGCTGTTGCTGGTTGGAAAGCAGCATATGACTTTAGTGTAAAGAATCTTGGTGGTAAATTACCTATCAGTAGATTGTTATATGATGCGGAGCAAACTGCTAATGAAGGAGTTGCAGTAACTAACACTTTAAAAAACAATTTAAATTCAAAATTAAAACAGCTTATTGATATTCCTGGATTTAAAGATGTATATCTCAAAAATGAAAAAATTCCTGAATTAGGCGATAAAATATTATTCCCTGCAATGTCAAAAACATTTTCAAATTTAATAAAAAATGGATTAGATGATTTTTATTCTGGCGAAATCTCAAAAGATATTATATCAGATCTAAAAATTTTAGGCTCACCATTGACTGAATCTGATTTTATTAATTATAAGTCAACTTTTGTTAAACCTTTAGAATTAAAAGTAAAAGGAGCTAAATTATTTAATCTACCGCCTCCAACTCAAGGAGTTGCCTCTATAATGATATTAGGGGTACTAGAAAATTTAAACAATGTTTATGATAATGATGTTTCTTTTATCCACAATATTGTAGAAGCAACGAAAGTTGTTTTTAAAATACGAGATAAGTATATTTGTGATCCTAAATATATGGAAAAAGATGTAAATGATTTTCTTATCAATGATTTTATAAAAGATCTGTCTAAAAATGTTGATCCTAATATAGCTATGCCTTGGCCTGATGCTGCAGTTGGAGGTGATACTGTTTGGTTAGGGGCTTCTGATAATTATGGTAACTCTGTTAGTTTCATTCAAAGTATTTATTGGGAGTTTGGTTCTGGTTTGATTTTACCTAAGACTGGCATTACCATGCAGAATAGAGGTGTTAGTTTTTCTTTGGATAAAAATCATTTTAATAAACTAATGCCAGGTAGAAAGCCGTTTCATACAATTCAACCTGCTTTAGCTCATTTTGATGATGGCCGAGTTTTATCTTATGGAACAATGGGAGGAGAGGGCCAACCTCAAACTCAGGCAACTATTTTTTCAAGATATGCATATCAAAATCAAAATCTGCAAAAAGCAATTAACGAACCTAGATGGTTATTAGGAAAAACTTGGGGAGATGAAACTACATCTCTTAAAATAGAAAATAGATTTTCTAGTGAAACCATACAAAAACTTAAAAAAACAGGTCATAATATTGAAATTGTTGATGATTTTGATGAAATGATGGGTCATGCTGGTGCAATTGTAAGACATTCTGACAACTTAGTTGAAGGTGCATTTGATCAAAGAAGTGATGGGGCTGCCATAGGGGAGTAAGTTTATAAATACACCCATTCGTTATTATCTAAAATTTGCCCCGGTTTAAACCTAATTTTATAAGCCATGCTAGTAATTTGACTAATATAATAGCCTAAATATAAATATTTAAAATTATTCTTTTTTCCATATATTAAGCACTGAGAAATCATAAAATTTCCTAAACCTATTTGTTTATAATTCGGCTCAAAAAAACTGTAAACTGCTGACAAAGTAGTATCATTAACATCCAATAAAATAACACCAATCAACTTATTATACTTGTCTCTGAATTCCATTAAAAAAGTTTTAATAGGCGATGTTTCAATCATAGAAACGAAGTCATCCTCATCCATATCAGCCATTGATCCCCCATTATGTCTTTGGAATTGATATTTTTTAAAAAGATCATAATGTTCACGTGTGGCTTTATTTTCTATAATTTTGAAATTTACTTCACTTAATTTTTTGTGAATTCTTTTCAAGCTTTTAGTGAGTTCAAATTTATCTATTACAACTCTATAAGATTTGCAAGCACTGCAATTGTCGCAAACTGGTCTATACATCCAGTTCTCAACTCTTCTAAATCCATTTAACGCTAATTCATCTTGAATATCTACATTATGAGTAATATCAGTGGCAATTCTTTTCTCAACCTTACCCTCTAAATAAGGGCAAGGTGTCGCCTTTGTGAGCATATAAATAGGTTGTTCTAAAACACTTTTTGGTTTGATATCTATCATATTTTTATATACGACTTATTGAATAATAAATTTATATTTTCCTGTTGTTTAATATTTCAGCTACGTAAGGTGCAAAATATGTTATAATACCACTGCAACCAGCGCGTTTAAAGGCTATAAGACTTTCAAAAATTATTTTCTCTTCATCAAACCATCCTTTATCAATAGCTCCTTTTATCATTGAATATTCACCTGAGACTTGGTAAGCATAAGTTGGTACTTTAAAATTTTCTCTAACTTTGTGAATAATGTCTAAATATGGCATTCCTGGTTTAACTATAACCATGTCCGCTCCTTCATTCAAATCTAGTTCTATTTCTCTAAGAGCCTCATCTGAATTCTTAGGATCCATCTGATAACTATTTTTAGATTTGTTAGACAAATTTATAGATGAACCTACTGCGTCTCTGAAGGGACCGTAAAATGCAGAAGCATATTTTACAGCGTATGACATTATTTGGACATTTATAAATCCATTTTTGTCTAAAGTGTCCCTAATTAATCCTACTCGTCCATCCATCATGTCACTTGGAGCTATTATGTTGCATCCTGCTTCGGCTTGTATTAAAGATTGTTGACATAATATCTCTAGTGTTTTGTCATTATCAATATGATTGTCAATTATAACTCCGTCATGACCATGATCAGTGTACGGATCAAGAGCAACGTCGCAAATTATACCTAGTTCAGGGTTTACTTTCTTAGATATTCGAATAGCTTCACACACTAAGTTATTTTTGTTGACTGCTTCTCTTCCATCTGAAGTTTTAAGTTTATTTTCTGTTTGTGGAAAAAATGCAATAGCAGGTATATTTAATGAAGAAATATACTTAATTTCGGTTTCTAACCTATCTAAAGAAAATCTATAAATACCAGGCATAGAATTAATTTTTTCTTTTTTATTTAAACCATAAGTTATAAAAATTGGGTAAATTAAATCATCAACTGTTAAATTATTTTCTGAAACAAGTCGCCTAGAAAATTTGTGCATTCTATTTCTACGCATTCTAACTCTTGGATAGCTATTTATAGAAAATAGTTTATTATGGGGTTCTTTCATGTTGATGTCCTAACAATAATTCCATAGATTGTAATTTATACATCTATAAACTATCAATCAACTTAGTTTTGTTTAAATTAAGTATTTTAAGATACACTTAGGACCAATATAACATGTTATTATCAAATTTTTTTCTTCCAATATTAAAAGAAAATCCTAAAGAAGCAGAAATTGCCTCTCACATCTTAATGTTAAGATCAGGTATGATTCAACAATCTTCTTCAGGTATTTATTCTTGGTTGCCATTAGGAAAAATAATTTTAGATAAAATTACAGCTATTTGTAATACCGAAATGATTAATGCTGGCTCTAATGAAATATTAATGCCAACTCTACAGTCTGCAGAACTTTGGAAAGAATCTGGTAGATACGAAGATTATGGTAAAGAAATGCTTCGTATAGTAGATAGAAATCAAAGAGATTTATTGTATGGACCTACCAATGAAGAATTAGTAACTGAAATTTTTAGAACTCATATTAAAAGTTATAAAGAATTACCATTGATACTTTTTCATTCTCAATGGAAGTTCAGAGACGAATTAAGACCAAGATTCGGTGTTATGAGAGGCAGAGAATTTTTAATGAAAGATGCCTATTCATTTGATGTAGATTATGTGTCGTCTATTATCTCATATAATAAAATGTTTATTGCATACATGCAGTTATTCAAAAAAATGGGTTTAAAAGCAATACCTATGAAAGCTGACACCGGACCGATTGGAGGTGATCTAAGTCATGAGTTTATAATCATGGCTGAAACTGGAGAGAGCGAAGTTTATTTAGAAAAAGATTTTATAAATTTTGAAGGATTGTCAGGTAACGTAAATTATAATGATAATCTTCAGCCAATTGTAGACAAGTATACTTCTTTTTATGCAGCTACTGAAGAAAAACATAATCCTGAAAATTTTAATAATAATGATAATCATATAATTAAAGCAAGAGGTATTGAGGTAGGTCATATTTTTCATTTTGGACAGAAGTACTCTACTCCTATGAATGCCAACGTAAACAACTATGAAGGAAAAAACATTCCTGTTTATATGGGTTCTTATGGAGTAGGTTTATCAAGATTGGTTGGAGCAGTAATTGAAGCGAACCACGATAAGAGTGGTATAATTTGGCCTAAAGAAATTACACCATGGTATTACAACATTATTAATTTGAAAAGTGGTGACGATCAATGTGATAAAATTTGTTCAGATTTATATTCATATTTAAGAAAAAACTGTAATACTGTGCTTTATGACGATACTAATGACAGGGCCGGTGCAAAATTAGCAAAAGCTGATTTAATTGGCTTACCTTATCAAATTATTGTTGGCCCAAATGGAATTAAGGATCAACTATATGATTTGAAAAATAGAAAAAGTGGAGAAATACATAAATTGTCTTATCCTGAATTATTAAATTTTTTTAATAGTAAAAGTCTTAGATAAGTTGAGTTTTTTAATTTTTAATGAAACTGAACGAATGATTGCCTTTAGATATATTAAATCTAGACGTGTCGAAGGATTTATTTCTATATCCGCTTGGTTTTCATTACTAGGAATTATGTTAGGAGTTGCGACACTCATTGTTGTAATGTCAGTGATGAACGGTTTTAGAACTGAATTGGTTGACAGAATTTTGGGTATTAATGGGCATTTAATAATTTACAGTAAAAATGAAAGAACTATCCCTAATTATACTAAAATCATAAATAAAATCTTAGACACTCCAAACGTTGTTGCTGTTACAGCTCATCTTGAAGGTCAAGCTCTAGCTAAAAATAAAAATTCTATTTCAGGTGTTATTATTAGAGGAAGTAACTGGTCAGATTTGGCTGCAAAAAAATTATTATGGAAATCATTAAATCAATCAACAATTAGTAACTTTAAAGACAAACAAAATATAATCATGGGTTATAGATTAGGTCAAAAACTAAATCTTAAAGTTGGTGATTTTGTATCATTAATTTCTCCGAATGGAATGGAAACTGCCTTAGGTGTATTGCCAGTTAATCAAAACTTTAAGATTGGTGGTTTTTTTGATATGGGAATGTATGAGTATGATAATAATTTTATTTTTATTCCTTGGAAAAAAGCAGAACTTTTTTTATCTACTAATAATATAGCTCATGGAATAGAAGTTTTTTTAAAAGATCAAAAATTAACTTCGTCTGTGAATTTACAGTTGCAGTCTAAATTAAATAAAAACTTAATAGTTATAGATTGGAAAAAAAGAAACTCTTCATTTATGAATGCATTAGCAGTTGAAAAAAATGTTATGTTTGTAATCCTCACTCTCATAATTATAGTCGCAGCTTTCAATATTATTTCTTCAATGATTATGTTAGTACAAACAAAAAAAGCTGACATAGCTTTAATGAGAACAATGGGTGCATCACAATATTTGATTATAAAAGTATTTATGTTAACGGGATCTATAATTGGTTTTTTAGGTACTTTTGTTGGAGTTTTACTTGGAGTATTTGTTTCAATGAATATAGAGAAAATAAGACAATTAATTACTTCTATTTTTGGTCAAGAGCTTTTTTCTGCTGAAATTTATTTTTTATCAAAACTTCCATCTAATATAAATATAAATGAAGTTTTGATAGTTATATGTATTTCAATTTTTCTTACCTTATTAGCTAGTATATTTCCAGCTTGGAAGGCTTCTAAAATTTCTCCAGCTGAGGCCTTAAGATATGAGTGATAAAATAGATAAAAAAGAAATTTTAAAACTAAAGAATATCTATCATACTTACAAACAAGACAGTCAAAAAGTTAAAGTCTTAAATAATGTAAGCTTAGAAGTTTTGTCTGGTGAGATGGTCGCCTTAATAGGGCCCAGCGGCACGGGTAAATCTACATTGTTAAATATTGCAGGTTTGCTAGAAACACCAACTTCAGGAACTGTAGAACTGTTAAGCCAAGAATGTGCGAACATTAGTGAGAACATGAAAACTTCAATAAGAGGTAAAGAAGTAGGTTTTATATTTCAATCACATAGACTTTTTCAAGAATTTTCTGCAATAGAAAATGTAATGTTACCTCAATTAATAATGGGTGTTAGCAAAAAAAATGCTGAAGAAAAATCTAAAGATTTGCTGTGTGCCTTAGGTTTGGAAAAGCGCTTGCTTTTTAGACCAGCCAAATTATCAGGAGGGGAGGCTCAAAGAGTTGCAATTGCAAGATCTTTAGCAAATTCTCCAAACATAATTTTAGCTGATGAACCAACAGGTAACCTAGATCCTATTAGTGCTAAAAATGTTTATAATATATTACATAAATTAATAAAGGCATTAGGTATTGGATGTTTAATAGCAACTCATAATATTGATTTAGCTAATATAATGGATAGATGTATAACTCTAGAAAATGGTTCTTTAAAATATTAATCACTATTAGATTGAAACTTTTAATATGAAAAATACATTTGTGCATCTCAGAGTTCATTCAAATTTCTCATTAGCTGAAGGGATGCTTTCTTTTGATTATTTATCTAAATTTTGTCGCAATAATTTACAACCTGCCATTGCAATAACTGATACTTCAAATATGTTTGGTGTTCTTGAGTTTTCACTTGAGATGGTTTCAAAAGGTATACAGCCTATTATAGGCATGCAAGTAAATATTGCTGAATCTAATGAGAATGAAATTGATGTTGGAGAAGTTGTATTAATTGCTAAAAATGAGATTGGTTATAAAAATCTTTTGGCTCTTACAAGTCAGTTAAATAATAATATTGATTACAAAAAATTTATAACTTGGCAAAATTTAAAAAATCATACTGATGGCTTAATTTTATTAACCGGTGGTATTGAAACAGGATTTATAGGAAAACCGGCGTCTTTTGAAAATACAACTTTAGTAACTAAACGATTGAAAATTTTAAAAAAATTATTTCAAGATAATTTATATATTGAACTGCAAAGACATGGCTTAAAAAGTCAAATAATTTCAGAAAAAATTTTAATTGACGCAGCAGAAAATTTTAACTTACCTATTGTTGCCACTAATGACTGTTTTTTTGAAAACCCTCAAAAATTTAATTCTCATCAGATATTAACTTGTATTGATAAAGGTTTAACTATTTCTTCTTCAAATAGAAGGCTGTTAACAGCAGAACATTATTTAAAAGATAGTTCTTCTATGATTTCTTTATTTAAAGATATTCCAGAGGCTATAGAAAATACAATTGTTATTGCAAAAAGGTGTTCTTATTTTGCAAAAACTCATAAACCAATATTGCCTAAATATCCTGGATTAAAAGATATAAGTGAAAATGATTTTCTTTATAAGATTGCAGAAGAAGGTTTAAAAGGAAGAATCAATTGTTTAAATAAGAAACTCACTACTGAAGAAGAATTAAAATATTTCAAAAGGTTGAAGCTAGAGCTAAGTATCATTAACGAAATGGATTTTTCAGGCTATTTTCTAATTGTTTATGATTTTATAAAATGGTCAAAAGATAATAAAATACCGGTTGGCCCAGGACGTGGTTCTGGAGCAGGTTCAATAGTTGCTTGGGCTTTAAATATTACAGATCTTGATCCAATCAAATGGGGTTTATTGTTTGAAAGATTTTTAAACCCAGAACGTGTTTCAATGCCAGATTTTGATATAGATTTTTGTCAAGATCGTAGAGAAGAAGTCATACAATATGTAAGAAATAGATATGGTCATGACAGAGTAGCTCAAATAATAACTTTTGGAAGTTTGCAAGCAAAAGCAGCTATAAGAGATGTTGGTAGAGTAATGGAGATGCCCTATGGACATGTAGATAAAATTGCAAAGTTAATTCCATTTATTCCTTCAAAGCCTATGACTATCAAAGAGGCCATAAGAATCTGAGGATGCGCTAAAACAAGAAATTTCAGAAAATGAACAAGTTGAGCAACTTATTAAAACTGCTATTGATTTGGAAGGTTTAAATAGACATGCATCAACTCATGCTGCTGGATTAGTTATAGGTGATAAGCCCTTAAGTGAATTAGTTCCACTTTATAAATTTAATGAAGAGGAAATTCCTGCAACTCAATTTAACATGAAATTTGTAGAGAAAGCAGGTTTAGTTAAATTTGATTTTTTAGGTTTAAAAACTTTAACAATTTTATCAAAAGCTGAGATGCTTATAAAAGCAAAAGATAAAAAGTTTAATCTTAGTGATATTTCACTAGATGACAAAAAAACTTTTGAAATGTTATCTTCTGGATCGACTACTGGTGTTTTTCAACTAGAATCTGCTGGGATGAAGGATGTCTTAATTGGACTTAAGCCTGATAGATTTGAAGATATAATAGCAGTTGTGTCATTATATAGACCAGGCCCAATGGAAAACATTCCTACTTATATCAACAGAAAACATGGTAAAGAAGAAATAGTATATATGCACCCAGATTTAGAAGAAATTTTGGATGAGACATATGGTATTTTTATTTATCAAGAACAGGTTTTAAGAGCAGCTCAGATTTTAGCAAATTTTTCTTTAGGGTCTGCTGATATTTTAAGAAGGGCTATGGGGAAAAAAGACAAAAATGAAATGTTTGAACAAAAACAATCATTTCTATTAGGAGCTAAAAAGAAAAATATTAATGAAAGCAAAGCAATTGAAATTTTTGATCAAATTTCTGCTTTTGCCGGCTATGGGTTTAATAAGTCTCATGCTGCTGCTTATGCTCTTATTGCTTATCAAACTGCATGGATAAAATGTAATCATCCAGAAGAATTTTTTGCTTCAATGATGACAGTTGAATATAACAATAATGAAAAGTTATCAATTTTTGTAGAAGATTTAAAAAAAATTAATATTTCAATTCTTCCTCCTTGTATTAATAATAGTTCTTATAGTTTTATAATCCAAAAATTAAATAATAATCCTTTATCAATCCGGTACTCATTATCAGCATTAAAAAATATAGGGCATGAGGCAGTTCAAAAGATAATTGAAGTTAGAAATGAAAAAGGTAAATTTGAAAGTTTAGACGATTTTTTAAATAAAGTTCCATATAGCTTACTTACCAAAAAATTACTTGAAAGTCTGATTATGTCTGGCTCTTTTGACTGTTTGGATATTAACCGAAATAAATTATTTAATTCGATTGATACAATTTTAAACTATTCTAATTCAATAGAAAATGAAAAAATTTCTAATCAACAAAACCTTTTTAATGAAACTGATAATAATCAGCTATTTATAAATTTACCTGAAACATATAATTGGGGAGAAGAAGAAAAACTGAATAATGAATTTTTGTCCCTCGGTTTTTATTTATCCTCACATCCTTTAAATTTATTTTTAGATATTCTTAATGAAATACAAATAATAAAATCTTCAGAGATTTTAGAAAATCCATCTAATTATGCGAGAAAAAATATTAAATTAAGTGGCTTAGTTTTTAAACTTCAAAAAAGACAGTCTCCTAGAGGGAAATGGGCAACTTTTCAATTAAACGATTTAGGAGGTAATTGTGAAGTAACTTTATACTCTGACACGTTACTTAATTATGAACATCATTTGAATCAAAAAAAACCAATTTTAATAGATGCTGAACTTAAAAGTGATTCAAACCAAGGCATTAGAATAATCGCCAAAAGAATAATGTTATTAGAAGAGTATATTTTACAAAAAAAGTTTGATTTAATTTTAACTTTAAATGATCAAAGTTCTATTATTGATATAAATTTAATTACACAGACTTTAAAGTCTGGTAAATCAAATATATTTATAAAATTCATAGTCGATAAAAAAATAATTAAAATAAACATTTGTGAAAATGTTAAGTTATCAACGTCTTTGTTAGATGACTTCTCTAAAATTAAGAATATTAACAATATAAAATATTCTCTGAATTAAGTGTTTTTAAAAAACTTGCAATACCAAATAAATTAATTTATTAAATAAAAATCTTGTGTAATGCTTGGTTTCAATCTAACCATCCGGTGTTTTTTTAAGCATTACTTAACATTAACCGGTAAAAAGGAAAAATTATGTCTACTCCAACCTTTACTATGCGTCAATTACTTGAAGCTGGTGTCCATTTTGGACATCATACCAGAAGATGGAATCCAAAAATGGAGCCATATATATTTGGTAAAAGAAATAATATTCACATTCTAAATTTAGAAAAAACAGTTCCAATGTTGTATGAAGCTTTAGGAGCCATCAGTTCAATAGCTAAAAATGGAGGTAAATTCTTATTTGTTGGGACAAAACGTTCAGCTTCCGAACTCATTGCTCAATCTGCCATAAATTGTGGGCAATATTATGTTAATCATAGGTGGCTTGGTGGCATGCTTACTAACTGGGAAACAGTTTCAAAATCAATACAAAAACTTAAAAGTTTAGAAGAAAGGATTGATTCTGGAGAGATAAATAATCTTACAAAAAAAGAAAGACTTAATATTGAAAGACAAAAAGAAAAATTAGATTTAACTCTTGGTGGTATTAAAAATATGAATGGTATTCCTGATGCAATTTTCATTATTGATACTAACAAAGAGGCTATAGCCGTATTAGAAGCAAATAACCTTAATATTCCAGTTATTGCTGTGTGTGATAGTAATAGTAACCCTTCTGGTGTTGATTTTCCTATACCAGGTAATGATGATGCTTTAAGAGCTATATCTTTATATTGTGATCTAGTTGCAGCATCAGTTTTAAAAGGTTTAGAGAGCAATCTTGAATTAAGTGGGATAGATGTAGGTGCCTCCGAAGATTTAAAGGAAGATAATATTTTGGTCAAAACTGAAGAGCAATCTGAAGATGTTTTAAATATTTCAGTAGCTTCAGACAAAGTTTAAATTAACTACAACTTACTTATCCTTAGAAAGGAACATATATGACACTTTCAGTATCAATGGTTAAAGAATTAAGAGAGAAGAGTGGTGCTGGCATGATGGACTGTAAAAAAGCTCTTCTAGAAACTGATGGAAAAATTGAAGAAGCAATCGATTGGTTAAGAAAACAAGGTTTGTCTGCAGTTGCAAAAAAATCAAGCAGAGTAGCAGCTGAAGGCCTTATAGGTGTAACTGTAAAAGATAATCAAGGAGCATTAATTGAAATTAATTCTGAAACTGATTTTGTAGCTAGGAATAAGCTTTTTCAAGATTTTGTCAAAACTTGTAGTGATTTATCCCTAACGTGTAACGAAGATATTGAGATTTTAAAACAAATGCAATATCCTAATACTGGGAGATCAGTAGATCAAGAACTTGCCAATAATATTGCTACAATTGGCGAAAACATGAATGTTAGGCGTTCTAAAATTTTGAAAGTTTCAAATGGAGTTATAATATCATATGTTCATAATAGTGTTGCTGATGGTTTAGGAAAGCTTGGTGTATTGGTTGCTTTAGAATCTAATGGGGATAAAGATAAATTATTATCTGTAGGTAAACAAATAGCTATGCATATTGCAGCAACGTCACCTAAGTCTCTCAATATTGAAGACTTAGACGAAGAAGTAGTTGATCGAGAACGTCAAGTTTTAATTGATCAGGCAGTAGCTTCTGGAAAGCCTAAAGAGATCGCAGAAAAAATGGTCAATGGAAGAATGTT
The DNA here is from genome assembly GCF_047717795.1 of Candidatus Levibacter sp. Uisw_134_01. Taxonomy (GTDB): domain Bacteria; phylum Pseudomonadota; class Alphaproteobacteria; order Puniceispirillales; family Marisalimonadaceae; genus Marisalimonas. The sequence continues at coordinate 930,386 of NZ_CP159808.1, forward strand.
AAAATATTTTCAAGAAGTTGTGTTGAATGAACAAGTTTCTGTAATTGATGGCGAAACAAAAATAAAAGATGTTGTTACAAAATTACAAAAAGATTTAGATACTGAAGTTAAACTCTCTGGTTTTATATTTCTTAAATTAGGTGAGGGCATTGAAGTAAGTGAGAATGATTTTGCGGCTGAAGTGGCTGCTACTGCAGGCATTAAATAGAAAATATTTTTTTGAGGTCAATACTTGAATAATTTCAAATGGAAAAAAATATTACTTAAAATTTCTGGCGAATCATTAATGGGTGATGACTCTTTTGGTATTAATACAGATGTTGTTAAGTCTTTTGCGTACGAAATTAGTGAAGTGGTCAAATCTGGTTTGCAGATTTGTATTGTTGTGGGTGGTGGTAACATATACAGAGGTATATCCAATGCCAATAACGGCATGGATAGAACAACTGGAGACTATATGGGGATGTTAGCCACAGTAATGAATAGTCTTGCTATTCAAAATTCTCTAGAGCAAATTGGTATTCAAACAAGAGTGCAATCAGCTCTTCCAATATCAGCAGTTTGTGAGCCTTACATCCGTAGAAGAGCAAAAAGGCATATGGAAAAAGGTCGTGTAGTAATATTTGCTGCAGGAACAGGTAATCCTTATTTTACAACAGATACAGCTGCAGCCCTTAGAGCATCTGAAATGAACTGTGAAGCTCTAATTAAAGCTACTCTTGTTGACGGTGTATACTCATCAGATCCTAAAAAAAATAAAGATGCTATTAAATATGATCATTTAAGTTATCTAGATGTTTTAAGTAAAGACCTGAAAGTAATGGATGCATCTGCTGTTTCTTTGGCTAGGGAAAATAAAATACCAATTGTTGTATGCTCAATTGCGAAAAATAAAAACCTTACACATGTATTAAACGGTAAAGGTTCTTATACAATTATTTCTGATTAGGAGGTGTTGATATGGTGTTATTAAACTCAAATGATATTAAAGTTCGAATGGAAAAAGCACTAGATGCTCTCAAAAAAGATTTAAGTAGCTTAAGAGTTGGTAGAGCTTCTTCGACTATGCTTGATACTATTAACGTTAATGCTTATGGCAGTATAATGCCGCTTAATCAAATTAGTACAATTAGCGTTCCAGAATCTCGTTTGTTGTTGGTATCAGTTTGGGATAATTCATTAGTCGCAATTACTGAAAAGAGTATTAGAGAGAGCCCTCTGGGTTTAAATCCAATGGTTGAAGGAAATGTTATAAGGTTATCTATTCCACCTTTATCTGAAGATAGAAGAATTGAAATTACAAAAATAGCATCAAAATACTCAGAAAATGCTAAAATAGCTGTACGAAATATAAGACGTGATATTATAGAAAATATTCGTAAACTTCAAAAAAATAGTGAGATTAGTGAAGATCAAAAACATAAAGATGAAGCAATAGTTCAGGAAATAACTGACGAAATTATTAAAACTATAGATTTGATTTTATCTAATAAAGAAAAAGAAATATTAGAAAATTAATAATGGAACTTAATCACCTAGCTATAATTATGGACGGTAATAGACGCTGGGCTGTTTTAAATAATCGTCCTTCTTACGAAGGCCATAGGTTTGGAGCTGATAACTTGTGGAAGGTTATAAAAGACATTGATAACTATTCTATTAATTATCTTACATTATTTGTTTTTTCGACAGAAAATTGGAAACGTTCTCAAAAAGAAATTTTATTTCTACTAGCATTATTGGAACAGTTTCTTGATGATTTAGAAAGTAAAATTGAAGATTATAATTACAAAATCAGATTTATAGGCGATTTTTCAGAATTTAGTAAAAAAATACAACAAAAAATATTATATATAAATAAGATCACAAAAAAAAAACCTGGCATGACTATTACTTTAGCCCTAAATTATGGTGGTAGATACGACATAGTGTGTGCTATTAATAATATATTAAAAAATAGAGACAAGCTAAAACATATTAAACAAGAAGATTTTAAGGATTTCACACTTAACGCAAGCATTCCTGATCCAGATTTATTAATTAGAACTGGTGGTGAGAAGAGATTGTCAAATTTTCTTCTTTGGGATTTAGCTTATACTGAATTAATTTTTTTACCTGATTTTTGGCCAGATTTTAATAAATCTTTATTAGATAAATGTTTAAAGGATTATTCTAAAAGAACAAGAAAATATGGGGAATGAAAATCAGCTTAAATCTAAAAATTAAAAATTTTATAAATGTTAAAAATTTTAGATTAAGGCTTCTTTCAACTGTGCTTTTATCATTGATTTTTGTTACATTATTTATTTTAGGTAATCCTATGTTACCTGTGTTTATGATTTTTATATTTCTTGCTGTTTTGTATGAATTTAACATTATTTGTAATAGCAAGTTTGTTTTTGTTAATTTAATAAATGTTTTTGTTTTTCCACTTTTACTTTTATTTTTTTTGCTATTTGAAATTAATGTTATTAGTATACCGTTAAAAGATAATAATTATTATTATTTGGTTTTCATACTAATCGCATTAATTACAAACCTATTTTTTTATAAAATTTATTCAAACATTATTAACTTTATAATGTCAAATTTACTAATTATTTCTTTTTTCTCTCTAATCAAGATTCTCTTAATCCCTAATGGTTTAAATATTTTTTTATATTTGGTTCTTCTGGTATCAGTTATGGATATTTTTGCTTATATAGGAGGAAATGTTTTTGGTGTAAAAAAAATAGCTCCCACTATTAGTAATGGTAAAACAATTGAAGGCACCTTAATTGGTTTATTTTTTTCAATCTTAACATCTGTTTTAATTAGAGATCTTATTGATATAAATTTTGTATATGCTTTAATATTAGGTTTTACTATTGGACTTTTCTCTTTTTTTGGAGATCTTTTGGAGTCTTTTTTTAAAAGAAGGATTGGGATTAAAGATAGTGGAAAATTTATTCCTGGTCATGGTGGTTTTCTAGATAGATTTGATGGATATATTTTAATTCTACCTTTATTTAACCTAACTTTAATTTTTTAAATATAAAGGCAAAATTTGATAAATAAAAAAAATATTGTTTTACTTGGTTCTACAGGATCTATTGGAAATTCTGTTCTAAAGTTGATAAGACAAAATAAAAATCTCTTTAATCTTATTGGAGTGTCCGCTCATAATAATGCTGAACTATTAAGTAGAATAGTTGATGAATTTGATGTTCCAAATGTTGTTTTATCTAATGTTAATAATAAAACCAATTACAATGGTAAATACAAACTAAATACTGGACATCAAGCATTAATTGATTTAGCTGCAATCGAATGTGATATAGTTATAACTGGAATAATAGGCGTTACAGGTTTACATTCTGCTTTTTCAGCAATCAGTGCAGGTAACGATTTAGCAATAGCAAATAAAGAGACTTTAGTTGCAGCTGGAAATATTTTTATTGATAAAGCTTTTGAAATGAAGGTTAACATTTTACCAGTAGATTCAGAACATAGTGCTATATTTCAATGCTTGAATATGAAAAATATAAACAATTTGGAACATATTACACTTACTGCCTCTGGTGGTCCTTTTTTGAACACACCAACAAAAGATATGAAAAATATAAAGCCTAAAGATGCTATTAAACATCCAGTATGGAGTATGGGTAGAAAAATTTCTATAGACAGTGCTACCATGATTAATAAAGCATTAGAAATTATTGAAGCTTCAGTTCTTTTTAACCTTAAAAGTGAACAAATAAATGTTGTAATTCATCCTCAATCAATAGTTCACGGTTTGGTTCACTATAAAGATGGATCGATTATAGCTAACTTGGGTTTTCCAGATATGATTACACCAATAAGTGTTGCTCTTGGGTGGCCAAATAGGTTGGATTTGAATTTAAAAAAATTTTCTTTAATAGATGTTACTAATTTAAGTTTTTTTAAACCCGACCTAATTAAATTTCCTGGTCTCAAGCTTGGATGGGATGCTTTAGATAATCCTTCTTGCTCTCCCGTTGTTCTTAATGCGGCAAATGAGATAGCAGTTGAAAGTTTTTTAGATAATAAAATTAAATTTACTGATATAGTAAATGTTATTTTTGAAATTTTAAATATTTATAGTCCAACAAGTCCTTCTAATATCAGCGATGTTGTCGAAATTGATAAACTGGCAAGATCTAAAACTTTAAATTACATAAAAGGGTTTAACTAATATGTTTGAAAATACTTTTTTAATGTCTTTTATAGGTTTTTTTATTATTTTAACACCTCTGGTTTTTATTCATGAATTGGGTCACTACTTTGCAGCAATAAAATCTGGAGTTAAAGTTGAATCTTTCTCAATTGGTTTTGGCCCTGAATTAATTGGGTTTAATGACAAAAATAGCACTAGGTGGAAATTTTCTTTAATACCTTTAGGTGGTTACGTTAAAATGAAAGGAGAACTAGTCAATGTATCTAGTGCTTCTATAAATAGAGAAGATGAAAATAATACTTTTCTTAATGCAAGTCTGTTGTCAAGAATATTTATTGTTATTTCAGGTCCAATTGCTAATTTAATTCTTGGTTTAATTTTAATTACTAGTATTTATGTTTTTAATGGAAGATATATTACTCCTCCCATAGTGGATGAAGTAATAGTATCTCAACCAGCTATGGTTGCTGGCATGCAATCAGGTGACAAGGTTGTTTCAATTAATAATATAAAAATCAATGATTTTACTGAAATCAAAAAAATTGTTGAAGAAAATCCACTAGAATTATTGTTATTTAAAGTTTTAAGAAATGATTCTTTAATTTTTTTAAATATCATTCCAAATAATTATTTTGATACTAAATCAAAAGAAAATATTGGTCGCATTGGTGTTAAAGCTTCCTCTTCAATATTAAAAAAATTATCAATATTGCAAGCTATTGAGTTAGGTTTTTATGACTCTATCCAAATGACTTTTGAATGGTTAAGAGGTTTAAAATCTTTAATTTCAATTGATGTGGATAAAAAAGATATCCTTGGTCCAATTGGAATAGCAAAAATATCTGGTTCAAGCTTAGATGCAGGCTTGTTTTCAGTGCTCTTTTTAATGGCTGTCCTATCTATAAATTTAGGTCTAATTAATTTGTTACCTATACCTGCATTAGACGGAGGATACCTTGTCCTATTTATTTACGAACTTTTTTTTCGCAAACCCTTACCAAATTCAATCCAAGTTTTTTTATTAAAATTTGGATTTATTTTTCTTATATCGGTAATGTTGATAATAACAGCATTTGATCTAGGATTTTAACTTTAATTATTATAAAGTAATACAGAGAGGTTTAAAATAATATGCTTAAATTTTTGTTAAAAAATATATTTTCGTATAAACTATTGTTTTTGTTGTTTTTTTCTGCGAATATTTCATATTGTTTAGCAGATAGTTTTAATTTAAAAAAAATTGAAATAATAGGTGAGCAAAGATTATCAGAATCTTTTATTAAAAAATTTGTTCCTAATTTAAAAGATGGAATTATTAATAACCAGGATTTAAATAATTTAACAAAAAAATTATACATGACTGGTTTTTTTTCTAACGTTGAACTCAAAATTATCAAAAATACCCTAAAAATAAGTGTTAAAGAATTACCTATAATTAATGCTGTTTCCTTTAGTGGAAACGATTTTCTTAACGATGATCAACTGAATAGCATTGTTTCTATTGCACCAAGAGAAATTTTTAATAAAGAAATATTAAATTCAGCTATAGAAAGAATACGAAGTGAATATCAAAAATCAGGCCGTTATTTAGCTGAAGTGAATGTTAAAAAAAATGATTTATCAAAAGGTAGAATTAATTTAAATTTCGAAATTAAAGAAGGTATGCCTCTTGTCGTAAAAAACATAAATTTTTTAGGTAATGAAGTCTTTTCAGATAGTGTTTTAAAATCTAAATTATCTACTAAAGAAGACGCATGGTATAAATTGTTCGGATCAAATAAATTCGTTCCAGAACGTTTGGAATTTGATAAAGAAAATCTAAAAACTTTTTATAACGAAAGAGGATATATTGATTTTAAAGTAGAAATTGCGCGAGGTGATCTATTGCCAGATCTTTCTGGATTTAACTTAAATTTTGTTATAAGTGAAGGTCCTAGATATTTAGTAAATAATATAAATATTCAAACAAAATTGATAGATAAACCTATTACCTCATTGTACGAAGATCTTTTTATTAAAAAAGGTGATTTTTATGATTCTAGAGCTTTAGATGAAAGTAAAAAATATTTAAATAAATATTTTATAAACCTTGGATATAGTTTTGTAAAACTCAAATCCTCAATTAAAAAAAATGAAAATCTTGTTGATATAAATTTTTTGATTTCCAAAGGTGATGAGAAATATATTAATAAGATAGTTATTTTAGGAAACACACGAACAAATGATAGTGTTGTAAGAAGAGAATTATCGTTTTTTGAAGGTGACGCATTTAGTAGAAGTGAACTTTTATCGTCAATTAAATCCATTAAAAGGTTAGGGTACTTTCAGTCTGTAAGCTATAAAATTGAAGATAATTTTCAAAATGACTACTTAGACATAATTTTGACTGTGAAAGAAAAGAATACTGGAAGTGTGAGTATGGGTGTTGGGTATTCTTCTCTTAATAATACAACTTTAAATTTTGGATTAAATGAGAAGAATTTTTTAGGAGAAGGTAACAAAGTTAGATTTGATGTTTCTCTATCTGACAAAAAAAATACATATAATATAGGTGCAACTGATCCATACTTCATGGACAGGCCATTATCAATGTCATTTGATGTATATAATGAAGAATCTGAAAACACAAAAGGTGACGTTAAATCTTCTTCTTCTGGAGTTGGAGTAAGCCTAGGTTTAAAGGGCAATTCTTGGTATCAACAATTAAAATATAATTATTATTCTTCAGAAACGACTACATCTTCGACATCGACTGCCAATTCTATCACTGGCGAAGAAGGTTTAGAAATTACAAATTCAGCAATAACTGTTAGAATTTCACAAGATACACGAGATGATTATTTTAATCCTAAATCAGGACACTTAATATCATTTGCAAACACATTAGCTGGATTTGGTGGTGATTCCACTTTTATCAAATCTGTATTAAATTCCAAAATTTTCTATCCTATAAATTATGGGGATTATACATTAGGCTTAAAATCTGGTGTAGGATTTATTAATGGTCTTGATGATAAAATAACATCTTCAAATAGATTTCGTTTGGGTGGAAAAACTTTACGAGGATTTGATAATACTGGAGTTGGCCCCAGAGATACAGGTAACAATCAAGTTGTCGGCGGCAATAATTTCTATAACTTTTCTATTGAATTAAATTCCGATGAATGGATGCCCTCAGATACGGGGCTAAATTGGCTTGTTTTTTCTGATATAGGCTCAATTTGGGGAACGGACTACGAAGCAGGTGTTCAAGGTTATGATGATATTGCCCCAAGAATTACTTATGGTTTTGGGTTGTCAATGATTACGCCTGTAGGCCCATTGCAAATGATATGGGGTTTCCCTATTCAAAGTGAGAACTATGATTTGGAAGAGAGCTTTCAATTTTCAATAGGTACTAGTTTTTAGAAAATTATTTAAGTTTGATTAGAGTTTTTAATGTTATTTTTAAATATTGTATATTTTATAAATATTATAGAAAATAATCAGATTGTTAATACTGATATAATTAACATTATAAACAATTCAGAAAGTAGCTTCTATCCAATTCCGATTTCTAATACTGTTAATATTGATAAAATTGGAATTGTTGACTTTAGGTATATTTTAAAAAAATCAAATGCAATCAAAGTTTTAGGTGATAAATTTATTTTTTATGAAAAGAAAATTAATGAAAAAATAAAACTTAAACAGAAAGAACTTAAAATCGAAGAAAAAAAAATTTTAAGCAGGAAAAATAAACTTACAGACGCAGATTATAAAAATAAATTAAATTTATTTAAATCAGAGGTTTTTGAAGTTCAAAAAAAATATAAAGAAGATAGATTAATATTAAACAATTCTTTTCAAACGTTTCAGAAAAAATTAAAAGATTTATTAGCTCAAGTCATTAAAGATGTGTCAAAAAAAAGAGAAATTAATGTCGTTTTTTTAAAAGAAAATGTATTTTTATTTAATGATCCATCCATTGATTTAACTAATGAAGTACTTGATTTGTTTAATAAAAAGACAAAGTCAATGTCAATTACTATCACTTTAAATGATAAACCTTTTTAGGCTATTTATTGATGAATAAACATTTTTTTCAAATGAAACGTAAGGTTCTGTTATGTGATGTTTTAAATGATCTCAATGTTTCAAATCATACCTTTTTAAATATCAACTCAAACTTTGATAAAAATATTTTAAAATATCAGATTGATGATTTTGTCTCTTTTTTAAGTTTAAAACCTAATTCAATATCTTTTTTTGAGAATAAAAAAAATAATTCTACGTCTGTTAATTCTGGAGTATGTATTATTAAAGAGAGAAATTTAAAACTAATTAATGATAATATTATAAAAATCCCTTATCAAAATCCTAAATTAGGTTTCTCAAAATTACTTGAAATCTATTTTACAAAGAATAATACTAAATTAAATAACCAAATACATCCAACCGCAATTGTTCATAAGACAGCTCTTATTGGTGAAAATGTCTCAATTGGAGCTTACTCAAATATCGAAGAAGGTGTTGTAATAGAAAATGATGTTTTTATAGGAACAAGAGTAAATATTTCTTTTAATTGTAAAATTGGTAAAAGATCATATATTTCTTCAAGTGTTTATATTGAGTGTTCAATATTAGGCGATGATGTATATGTTGCTCCTAATTCTGTTATTGGAAAGTTAGGATTTTCATTTACCCCAGATACAGGCAATACATTTTTAACACCTCATATTGGAGCAGTTACTATTGGAGACGGTACAAATATTGGTTCATGTTGTACTATTGATAGAGGATTAATTGATAACACTATAATTGGTAATTATGTAATGATTGATAACCAAGTTCATATAGGACACAATTGTGTTATAGCAGATTATTGTGTACTAGCAGGTCAAGTGGGTTTGTCAGGGTCTGTAAAATTAGAAAAAAATGTTATGATGGGTGGAGATGTAAGTATTAAAGATAATATTACTATTGGAGAAAATTCAATAATTGCAGGAGCTACCAAAATTTTTAAAGATTTTCCAAAAAATAGTAAAATTGGTGGAAGTCCTGCACAAGATTTAATGAACTGGCAAAGGCTTATAATAGCCCAAAAGCAATTATTAAAAAAAAGAAAGAATTAAAAAGATGATACTTAAAAACAATGATGGCAACCCTATAGAACTGGGACATAATGAAATAATAGATTTAATTCCTCACAGGCATCCTTTTTTACTAATAGATAAAATTACCGATATAGACTTGGGTAAATCTGTGACTGGTATCAAGTCAGTAACATATAATGAACCCTTCTTTTTAGGTCATTTTCCTTCTTATCCTGTTATGCCAGGAGTTTTTATTCTGGAGTCCATGGCACAAACTGCAGCATCTTTAGTTTCTTATGGGGATAAAGAACTATCTAAAAATAACCTTGTTTTTTTTACAGGTATTGAAAAAGCAAAATTTAGAAAGCCAGTAATTCCTGGGTGTATTTTGTATCTTAAAGTTAATATACTTACTAATAAAAGACATTTGTACAAATTTAATGGTGAAGCTTTTGTTAATAATATTTTAGTTGCCACTTCAGATTTTTCAGCAATGCTAGTTAATCAGGACAAAGCTAAATGAGTAATAGTATTGACCCTACGGCTATTATTGATCCAAAAGCTAAAATTGCACAAAATGTTACAATAGGCGCTTATTCAATTATTGGTCCTAATGTAATTATTGGCAAGAATACTGTAATTCATTCACATGTTATTATTAACGGTCACACCAAAATAGGAATAGATAATGAAATTTATCCATTTTCCGTTATTGGTTTAAATCCTCAACATTTAAAGTTTTCAGGAGAAATTACTGAATTAATTATTGGAGATAATAATATTATTAGAGAACATGTCACAATTCACCCTGGTACTCTTGTAGGTACAAAGAAAACCATTATTGGCAATAATGGTCTTTTTATGGTTGGTTGTCATGTTGCTCATGATTGTGTGGTTGGCAATAATGTTGTTTTTGTTAATAATGCCGTTATTGGCGGACATGTTATAATTTCAGATTTTGTCTATTTAGGGGGGCAAAGTGCAATTCACCAATTTTGTCGAATTGGTAAACACGCCATAATTGGAGCCGGAACAACAATTGATGGAGATGTCATACCTTTTACATCAGTAGTTGGTAGTAGAGGTCACCTTAGTGGTTTAAATTTAGTGGGCTTAAAACGTAGATCTTTTTCAAAAGAAGAAACTAAAACTCTTAGAAATGTTTATCGCTTATTGTTTGCGCCTGAAGGAACATTTAATGAAAGATTAGCCGAGGTTAAAGAAACTTATAGCAAAAATTTACTTATTAAAGAAATTCTTAGCTTTTTATCAAAAAGCTCAAATCGACCTTTAGTCCATCCTAAATTGGATAAATTTTGATGCAATTATGTATAATTGCAGGCGGTGGTAATTTACCTATACAATTAGCTAAAGAAAACAAAGATGCATTTGTACTATGTATTAATGAACATTCTCATTCTAGATCTTTTAAAAATAAATCTGCCAATGTCTCGTTATTAAATTCTGACAGTTGGATTGAAGTTTTAAAATTTAATAACATAACTCATATTATAATGGTTGGAAAAATAAATCGTCCTAAAGTAATAACTCAAAAATTAAGTAAGAATGATGAAACCTTGATTAGTAAAATAAATTCTTTGGGAGATAATTTAGCTTTAAACTTAATTGAAGATTTTTTTAAAAATCATGGTTTTCACATACTTCCATTTTCGTCATTTTTAAAAGATTGTTCATTGCCTAAAGGATTCTATCCAGAAAAGAAAATACTCCCTTCTTTTCAAAAATATATTTCAGATAGTGCTGAAGTTGGTATTAATTTATTAAATACAATTTCTAGATTTGATGTTGGTCAATCTGCTGTAGTTAGCTCTAAATTAGTTTATGCAATAGAAGGTCAAGAGGGAACGGATTGTATGATTGACAGGGCTGCTTCTCTATCAAATAAAAATAAGTTAATAACACACCCAGGGCCAGTCTTAATAAAAATTCCTAAAATCAATCAAAATATTAATTTAGACCCTCCAGTTGTTGGTTTTGAAACTGTAAGAAAGTGTATAGAAAATAATTTTAGCTCTCTAGTTGTTTCATCTAATGGTACTATAATTTTTGAATTAAAAAAAATTATGAACCTAATTAACGCGAAGAATTTTGTTATTTATGTTGTCTAGAGATTTATTTAACTGGATGTATTAAATTTATGACATTTAAAATTAATAAAAAATTTTTTGTTCTAGCAGGAGAAACATCAGGTGATTATATTGGTAGCTCTATAATAAGAGGGTTAAAAAAGAAAGAAGGGGAAAATAGTATTTTTTTTGGTATTGGTGGATCTCTTATGAAGGAAGAAGGTCTAAGATCGTTATACGAGATGAATGATTTTAATATAATTGGTTTTATGAATACTATTTATAATTATAAAAAATTAAATCATTATAAAAATACTATTATTAAGAATATATTTGAAGAAAAACCAGATGCAATTATAACAATTGATACAAAAGGTTTTTCTTTAGCTTTAGCAAAAAAACTTAAAACTTTATTTAAGAAAAGTGATTTTAAATGTCCTTTAATACATTTCGTGCCGCCAACTATTTGGGCATATGGGCAATCTCGAATAAATAAGTGGAGAAATTTGCATGATGGATTATTCTGTTTGTTTAAAAATGAAGAGGAAATTTTTTATAAATATAATGTTAAGTGTGCGTATATAGGAAACCCTGTAATTGAAAACTTTTTAAGTATTAATAAAAAAAATAATAATTTAGAAAATCTACATAAAAAATATAATATTCAAAAAAAGGATATTAATTGTCTTTTATTTCCAGGCAGTCGAGATAAAGAAATTAATAATTTAATTGATGAATTTATTTTATTAATTAAAAATAACAAAAAAAATATTAAAAACATTAAAAACATTAAATGGTTTATTCCAACAACTAAATTACAGTACAAAAAAATTATTGATAAAATAAAAATTTCTGGTCTTACTACATATGTAAAAGTTATAATTTTAAAAAAAAATTATGATATTTTAAAATGCGCTGATATTGCTGTTGCGTGCAGCGGTACAATTACTTTGGAACTTGTATTATTTAAAATACCTACCATAGCAGTATATAAAACAGACTTTTTGAGTTCATTTATAGGTAGAATATTAGTTGATTTTAAAAATGTACTACTCCCGAACTTCTTGCTTGATAGACAACTTGTCCCATTTTTATTTCAGGAAAGATGTCAATTCAAATATATTAGCCAAATTTTATTTGAAAATATAGAACAAATAGAAACTAAAAGAGTATTATTTGAAAAAGCATCAAATGAAATTATAGATAGAATGAAATATAAAGAAGGTAGAAAAAAATTTAATTTTTCTAAAAATTCTAGTGAACAGATAATGAGTATTATTAATAATTTTAATTAATTTCTATCTTTTATCTAAATTTATAAAGTCTCTTTTTTGATATCCTGTATATAATTGTCTAGGTCTTCCAATTCTTTGAACAGGATCTGTAATCATTTCATTCCACTGAGCTACCCACCCAACAGTTCTTGCAACAGCAAAAAGTACCGTGAACATATCAGTAGGAAAACCCATTGCTTTTAGAATGATGCCAGAATAGAAATCTACATTTGGATAAAGTTTTTTCTCAATAAAATATTCATCATTAAGTGCTATTTTTTCTAGCTCCATTGCTATTTCTAGTAAAGGGTCATTTTTTATACCTAATAAATTGAGAACCTCATGACATGAAACTCTCATCACAGCAGCTCTTGGGTCATAGTTTTTATATACTCTATGGCCAAATCCAAATAATCTAAATGGATCGTTTTTATCTTTAGCTTTGTTTACGTATTCACCAATTCTACTTACGTCTCCTATTTCAGATAACATTTTTAAAACTGCTTCATTCGCACCCCCATGAGCTGGCCCCCATAAAGAAGCTATGCCTGCTGCAATGCAAGCAAAAGGGTTGGCTCCAGAGGATCCAGAAATTCTAACTGTTGATGTTGAGGCATTCTGCTCATGATCTGCATGCAATATTAAAATTTTATCCATAGCCTTTGATATTATGGGATCAATTTTATACTTTTCAGCAGGTACAGAAAAGCACATATGTAAAAAATTTTCTGCATATGTTAAATCATTTTGTGGGTAATTAAATGGTTGACCTAGTGAATATTTATAGGCCATGGCTGCAATTGTAGGTATTTTCGCTATTAAGCGACGAGAAGAGACCATTCTTTCATATGGGTCATTAATGTTAGTTGAATCTGGATAAAAAGACGAAAGAGCACCTACAACACCTACCATTATAGCCATAGGATGAGCATCACGCCTAAAACCTCTGTAAAAATTTATAAGTTGTTCATGAACCATAGTATGAAGAGTAATTGCATTTTCAAATTCTGTTTTTTCGTCTTTTTTTGGTAATTCACCATTAAGTAGTAAATAAGCAACTTCTAAAAAACTACTATTATCTGCTAACTGGTCAATAGGGTAACCTCTGTGAAGCAATACACCTTCTTCTCCATCTATGTAAGTGATTGCTGATTCACAAGAACCAGTTGATCCATAACCAGGGTCATAAGTAAATATGCCTAGATCACTATAAAGAGATCTTATATCTAATACAGAGGGTCCAACTGTTCCAGATAATGTTTTTAATTCTAATTCTTTGCCATCAAAAACGATCTTGTTTTTTTGTGAATTTGCATTATTTGACATGTTAATTACCTTAATAAGTATAAATGATTTAAAATTTCTTAATAAAATTAATATGTATAATTTAGTCGATTTAAAGTAATTGTACAACCTAGTTCATATATAACAGTAACTATATCTGGAGAATTTGTTTTACCAGTAAGAGCTACTCTTAATGCAGGACCAATATCTTTAAATTTTATAGACTTATCCATTATATACTGTTTAAGACAATTATCAATATCATCTTTAGTCCATTTACATTTATTTAATAAAATACTAATTTCTTTTATATTTAAAATCTTATCTTTCAATATTAAAAGATTATCTATATCAGTACAAACAAAGTCATCAGAAGTAATCCATTCTATATCGTCCTCAATTTCAATGAATGTATTAATTCTTTTTAACAGTTCAGGTAATAGAGCTTTTAGTCTCTTCTTTTGGATGTTTTTAAGCTCGAGAGAAAAATGTTGCGTTATTAAATCTAAAACTTCGTTAAGATTTTTTTGCCTAAGAACTTTAGAATTAATACTATTAAGTTTTTGAATATCAAACCTAGCTGGAGATTTATTAATTTTTTCAATAGAGAACTCGCTAATATTTTTTTTTAAATCAAAATCATTTTCGTTTTGCGCTGTCCAACCTAACTGTAATAAGTAGGAGAACATTGCTTCAGATGTGTATCCCATTTTATGATAGTCAAATATATTAGTAGCACCATGTCTTTTTGATAGTTTCAAACCATCGCTTCCATGTATAAGTGGTATATGAGCGTAAGAGGGCTCTTGCCAATTCATAAATTTTATAATTTGAATTTGTCTAAAAGCATTATTTAAATGATCATCACCTCTAATAACATGAGTAATTCCCATATTATAATCATCTACTACAGATGAAAGCATGTATGTTGGACTTTTGTCAGATCTAAGTATTACCATGTCATCAAGTATTTCATTATTAACAGACACTTCACCTTGAACTAAATCACGTATTGTAGTTGTGCCGCTAGAGGGCATTTTCAGTCTAATAACAAAGTTTTTATCATTGCTATTGTTAGTATTTTCTCTCCATGGTGACTTAATAGGAAATCCATTTTCCCGGCTTTTTATTCTTAATAGTGTAAGTTCTTCAGAGCTTAAATAACATTTATAGGCAAAACCTTTCTCTAAAAGTTTATATGCTATTTTAACATGTGATTTAATTTCTTGTGATTGATAAATGATTTTCTCTGAAGGAAAAATATTTAGCCACTTAAGACCATCGTGAATTGCTTGAACTGCTTCATTAGTAGATCTTTTAGAGTCAGTATCTTCTATTCTAACTAAATATTTACCTTGATGTTTTTTTGCATACAAGAAATTAAATATAGCTGTCCTTGCGCCACCTATGTGTAAAAAGCCTGTTGGTGAAGGGGCAAATCTGGTAATAACGCTCAAAATAAAACTCACAAAACAGTTAAAAAATACTATTGGCATAGAATTAAAATAAATTAAAGACTAATAATTAAAAGTTAGTTATAACTTCTTATAAGACCACTCATTTTACCTTGTATGACAATTCTATCAGGTCCATAAATTTGTGTTTTATAATTTTTATTGGCTGGTTCAAGAGCTATACTATCACCTTTTTTTCTAAATTTTTTTAATGTAGCCTCTTCATTGTCAATTAAAGCTACAATTATATCACCGTTATTAATATTAGTTTTTTTATCAATTATTACTGTATCTCCGTCAAAAATACCTTCATCAATCATTGAATCACCTTCTACATAAAGCGCATAACAATCTTCAGAAGTTAAAAATGAGGAGGGGACATCTAAATATTCTCCATAATTAGATATTGCCTCAATCGGAGTTCCTGCAGCAATTTTGCCAAAAAGTGGAATTTGATCCTTTTGAGGTTTAAGGTTTTTAATTAAGGAATGTGAGTGTTTATTAATAAACTTATCTTTGAAATTAATTACGTCACTGTTATAAGTCTGTCCGTTAGGATGTTTCCTAGGTGCTATTGCTCTTGCTTTATTTTCTAAACGTTCAATGTAACCTCTTTCTTCTAAAGATTTTACAATTCTATTGATACCAGATTTAGACTTTAACTCTAATTCCTCACACATTTCTTCATATGATGGAGATACACCATATTTTTCAATACGTAGAATAATGAAATTTAATAATTGATTTTGTTTTAGAGTAAGCATTAAAACCTCTATGTTCATATTTTGTTCTATCATATAAGATTCAAATCATCAAGTGTTTTTTTAAATATTGTTAGGAAATCTTAATATCTTTACTATTTCACCTTTATTTTTAACGCCTTCAAAAGGATCTCTTACAATTAAACAATCAGAATATGAAAACTGTGTAATCATTGAACTATCCTGTTTATTTATGGGCGTAGCTAAAAGATTTCCATCTTCAATATTAATCTTAGCTCTAACAAAATCCATTCTTTCATCATTAACAGGCAGGGTGCCATCTAAAGTAATTTTTTCAAATATTGGGTATTTTTCTGTAATACCCAACATTGACCTAATTGCTACATTTACGAAAATCAAAGAACATACACCACTTGATACAGGGTTTCCTGGCAGCCCAATAAGAGGAGTATTATCAACTATAGAAAATAACAGAGGTTTTCCAGGTCTCATTGCAACTTTCCAAAATTCATTTTGACTTTTACCTTCAAAATTTTGTAAAGCCTTTTGAATAAGATCATATTTACCAACAGAAACTCCACCAGTGGTTACTATTAAGTCACTATCAAGAGCCTTATTTAAAATATTATAAATACTATCTTCATTGTCGTCTGCAATAGGTAAAATTCTTGGTATTCCTCCAAACTGAGTAACCATTGCAGCTAGCATTAAGTTGTTTCCACTTGGTATCTGATCTTTTGTTAGTTGTTCTCCTACTCTTAAAATTTCATTACCAGTAGATAGTATTGAAACAACTGGTTTTCTTGATACAGTTACCCACGTTTGTCCGGTCATCGCAATAGAGCCTATATGTCTAGACTTAATTAATGACCCAATTTTAAAAATACATTCACCTTTTTTGAAATCTAAACCTTTTTTTCTAATATTTTGATATTTTATTACGTTTGATTGTGTTGAAATATATTTTTGATCGCTTGAAGTATGAACATTTTCCTGAATGATAACAACATCACATCCTCGTGGTACTTTTGCTCCAGTAAAAACTCTAACTGCTTCAAAATTTTTAATTTTTTTTTCGAATGGATTACCAGCAGAAGATTCACCAATAACCTTAAAATTTATAGCTTTTTTAGAGTTATTTTCAGATTTTAATTCAGTAAAATCTTTAAAATTTATAGCATAGCCGTCCATAGAAGAAACGTCATATTTTGGATTATCAATTTTACTATAAATTGGTTTAGCTAGACATCTACCTAAGGAGTTTTGAAGAAACACGTCTTCATTGCTAATTTTTTTAAAATTAGATTTAATGTTTCTAATGGCTACATCTAAAGATATTAATTTAGACGCGGGCATTAAATTCTCCTGATTTTCCTCCTGATTTGTGAGTAAGTTTTATGTCTGATATTATCATTCCTCTATCAACTGCTTTACACATATCATAGATAGTTAATAGTGCGATTGACACTGCGGTAAATGCTTCCATTTCAACTCCAGTTTTGCCAATTAAGGATGCCTCTGCTATTACCTTTATGCATGATTTTTTTTTATCAGTTTGTAAATCCATATTTACATATGAAAGAGGTATAGTATGACATAGTGGTATTAATTGATCTGTTTTTTTTGCAGCCATAATTCCTGCTAGTTTAGCAATATTAAGTACTTCGCCTTTTTTGATTTTAATATCTAATATTTTCTTAAGAGTTTCTGGTTTCATAGTAATTTTACCAGTAGCCCTAGCAACTCTGACAGTATTTTCTTTGTGGTTAATATCAACCATACTTGGTTCACCATCATCATTGAAGTGAGTTAATTTGTTTTCAGTCAATTTTTTACTCCTAAAATTTCTTTAGTAGCTGACGTAACGTCTGGTTTTTTCATTAAACTCTCACCAATTAAAAATATATTAACACTATTTTCTTTCAACATAATTAAATCTTGATGATTTTTTAATCCACTTTCAGCAACAATGAGTTTATCTGTATCTATATGTTTCTTTAAATTTATAGTATTATTTATATCAACTTCCATGGTTTTTAAGTTTCTATTATTTATACCTACTAAACTAGTTTTTAATTTATTTGCCATTATTATTTCTTCATAAGTATGAGTTTCAACTAATACGTCCATATCATAGTTATAAGCTTCATTTTCTAATAATTTAGCCTCATCAATAGTAAGAGCTGCCATAATTAATAAGATACAATCAGCACCTAACGCCCGAGACTCTTTGATTTGCCATGGATCAATTATAAAGTCTTTTCTCAATACTGGTAAATTAACTTTATCTTTTACCATTTTAATATATTTATCGTGACCTTGAAAATATTTTTCATCAGTTAAAACTGACAAACAGGAAGCAGTTCCATTTTTATAATTTTCAGCCAGCTCTGTTGGATTAAAGTCATTTCTGATTAAGCCTTTGCTCGGAGAAGCTTTTTTAATTTCAGCTATCAAATTTAATTGATTAGGTTTGTCTAAAGTTTTAATAAATGCTCTAGGTTTTTCTTGTTTATCTATTTGAAATTCAAGCTCTTGCTGTGTTGTTTTATCTTTCTTGAATAAAAGCTCTTCTTTTTTATAATTTATAATTTCTTGTAATTTTGTTAACATTTATCCTAAGCCCTAATCATTAGTCATATTTATTAGCATATTCAGTTTTTCTAAAGCTTTACCATTATCAATAGATTGAATTGCTTTAGTTGCCGCTTCTTCTAAATTAGAAGCGTTCCCAGTCGCTAATAACGCTGAAGCTGAATTAAGTATTACAACATCTCTAAAAGCACTTTTTTTACCATTTAATAAAGTTATAATTTCTTTTGCATTTTCCTCTGGTTCTCCTCCTATTATATCATTTAATCTGGCAGTTGGTAAGTTTATGTCAGATGGGTGTATTAAAAATTCATTTATCTCACCGTCTTTTAATTGTGCGCAGTAAGTTTTCCCAGTTATAGTTACTTCGTCCAATCCATCACTGCCATGAACAATCCAAGCATCTGTTGATCCTAACTTTTGTAAAGACTGAGCAAATGGCATAATTAATGTTTTATCGTACACACCCAGTAGCTGTTTTTTAACTAAAGCTGGATTAGACAGTGGTCCAAGAAGATTAAAAATTGTCCTTATACCTATTTCTTGTCTTATTTTCCCAACATATTTCATAGCTGTATGATGTTTAGGAGCTAGTAAAAAACATATTCCAATTTCGTGCAGGCACTTCTCAACCATATTTATGTCACAGTCAATATTAACCGAAAGTGATTTTAAAACATTCGCAGCTCCAGATTTTGACGTTGCAGAATAATTTCCATGTTTTGCAACTGGGACGTTAGTTCCTGCTAGAACAAATGAAACTGCTGTTGAAATATTTAAAGTTCCTAAATTATCTCCACCAGTGCCCACAACATCAATTGTGTTATCCTTAGATGTTATTTTTAAACACTTTTTACGCATGATTTCTGCGCCAGCTGCAATCATAATAGGGTTGTGATCTTGCATTTTAATTGCCGTTAAGAATGATGAAATTTGTGAATCTGTCGCTTTACCACTCATGATTATTTCAAAAGCTAATTTACTTTGTTGGTGATTTAACTTTTTTCCATCAGTTATTATTTTAAGAAGATTTTTAAAATTTTCATTGCTTTCCATCAGTTTTCTTTTCCCTCATTGTTGCATTTGATAATTAATCTTATATTTTAACGAATTACAATATTTTAATTAATCAACATTATGTTTTTTATTTGTTTATTATAATGTGGTACTATAGAACTCACTTAATTAAGTCATTGAAAATAAATGATTTAATTTAATTTAAATATGTTGACTGTACAACATTAAAAATGTAGAAAATAGAAAATACTTTAATATAATTTAAAAGGAAATTAAATGGCTTTAAAAGGTACTTATACAGCCAAGCCCTCAGACATTACAAAAGATTGGTTTGTAGTTGACGCTGAAGGACTAGTTTTAGGACGTTTAGCAGTTATTATTGCTAATAGGTTAAGGGGAAAACATAAAGTTGGTTTTACTCCTCACATGGCTTGTGGAGATAATGTAATTGTTATCAACTGTGAAAAGGTAGTTTTAACAGGTAATAAAAGAACTCAAAAGACTTATTACTGGCACACAGGCTACCCTGGAGGAATTAAAGAGAGAAAAGCTGATAAAATACTAGATGGTAGGTTCCCTGATAGAGTTCTTAAAAAGGCTGTAGAGAGAATGATTCCAAGGGGGCCACTTGGCAGGCAAGTTATGAGGCAGCTGCATTTATATGCTGGTAATTCACATCCGCATGAAGCTCAATCTCCAAAAGTTCTAGATGTTAAATCTATGAATAGAAAAAATAGTTAAGGGTTTTTGTAATGACTGAAGAAAACAAAGATATTAATAATTTAAGTGATTTATCAAAATTAAACCAAACTGAAGAAAGTTCTTCGATAGAGCGTGAACCTAAAATTGATAAATTAGGTAGATCATATTCAACTGGTAGAAGGAAAGAGTCTACTGCAAGAGTTTGGGTAAAAAGAGGTACAGGAAAAATAACAATAAATGGCAAAGATATGCCTCTATATTTTGCTAGACCTGTATTACAAATGCAATTAAATTTTGTATTTGATGTAACAGAAAGAAAAGATCAATTTGATGTTATTGCCACTGTTAAAGGTGGTGGCCTGTCAGGACAGGCTGGTGCTGTAAGGCATGGCTTGAGTAGGGCTTTAAGTTTATTTGAGCCCGATTTAAGAAAACCCTTAAAAGTAGCTGGGATGTTGACTAGAGATTCAAGAGTGGTTGAACGTAAAAAATACGGAAGAGCAAAGGCAAGGAAAAGCTTTCAATTCTCTAAAAGATAATTTTTGCTATTATTTTTTATTAAAAGGTGTGCTTTGCACACCTTTTTTTGTTTATTAATTAATATATAAATGTTCTAAATAGTTATTTAAAATAGGATTACATGATGAAGCCCATTAAAATTGGAATTGCAGGACTTGGTAATGTAGGCGAAGAGGTTGCATATCAACTGATAAAAGGTTTCAGAGTACAAAACGATCAATTTAAAATTGAGTTACATGGTATTTCTGCAAAATCTAAAGATAAAAAAAGAAAGATAGACACTGAAAACATACCTTTTTTTGATGACCCAGTTTCTATGACCAATTCTCCTGACATAGATGTTATTGTTGAATTAATTGGTGGTGATGAGGGTGTTGCCAAGGATTTATGTTTTTCAGCACTCAACAATAAAAAAGGACTTATAACGGCTAATAAAGCTTTAATTGCCAAGTATGGAAAAGAGCTTGCTGAGATAGCTGAAGATAATAACCTATTTTTCTCTTTCGAAGCTTCTGTTGCAGGTGGTATTCCTATTTTAAAGTTGATTAGAGAAGGTTTAATCGTAAACGACATCACAAAAGTAACTGGAATATTAAATGGTACAGCTAACTATATTTTATCAGAAATGGAATTAAATGAAAAAGACTTTGATGAGGTGCTTGTAGATGCTCAAAAAAAAGGATATGCAGAGGCTGACCCTTCATTTGATATAGATGGAATTGATGCTGCTCACAAGACTATTATATTATCAGGTCTTGCTTATGGCAAAATGCCAGATATCAATAATTTATCTATAAAAGGCATTAGAAATATTACTTTAAATGATATTAAATATTGTTCAGAACTAGGATATAAAATTAAATTGCTAGGTAATTCAGAAGTCTCATTTAATAAAAGTAGTAAAGAAGAGTTCTTCTGTTCAGTAGAGCCATGGTTAATTCCCAAAAATTACGGGCTGTCTAATGTTTCTGGAGTACTTAATGCAGTTCAAGTTCAATCAAGTTTGGCTGGTAATGTTATGATTACTGGAGCGGGGGCTGGAGGAGAGCCTACTGCATCTGCTGTACTAGCTGACATTGTTGATTTTGCAAATAGAACAAAATTACTGTCTTTTGGCAGAAATTCATCCAAAATAAAAAATAATTATAAAACAAATACTTATACTGAAAAATTTAGATTTTACTTAAGGCTCAATGTGATTGATAAATCTGGTGTGCTTGCAAGTCTTACTTCTATCTTTAGGGATCACGAATTGTCAATTGAAAGTTTTATTCAAAAATCTAATCATGAAGATAAAACTGCTGAATTAGTTATAATCACTCATGAAGCTAGTAAATTAATGCTAGATAAGGCGCTTTTATCTATAAATAAGTTAGATGGAGTAATTTCAGATCCTGTTTGTTTAAGTATATACTCATAATAAATTAATTTATGACATTTGATAATACTAAATTATATAATTCTAAACCATCTATTTTGGATGCCGAATGGTATTTGCTAACTTTAGATAATGAAACTCACAGATTAGTTGATTACTTATATCAAAAACACAAAATACCTAATTATATTTCTCCACATTTATCATTTAAAGGCATGAACTTTGAAAATTTTGATGATTTTCTGTTTCCTAAACTAAAGAACTTATTACCTGATCCATTTGTATTTCAAGATTTAGAAAAGGGCGTTAAAAGATTAGCAGAAGAGGTACTTCACTCTAGACCCATTGGAATTTTTGGTGATTATGACGTTGATGGTGCAACTTCAGCAGCTTTGATGGCAAATTATTTAGAGTATTGTGGATGTAAAACATTTATTCATATTCCTGATAGATTTTTAGAAGGTTATGGTCCTAATGAGAGGGCGCTTAAAGGTTTGCATGAAAAAGGAGCTGAGTTAATTCTAACTGTAGATTGTGGAATTTCCTCTTTTGAGCCCTTGAAAGCAATGAGTTCGGTTAACTTAGACCTTATTGTTATAGATCATCATATTCCAGACACTATCCTACCGCCAGCATATGCAATTATAAATCCGAAAAGAATTGATACTAAAAAAGGATTTGAAGATTTATGTGCTGCAGGTGTTAGCTTTATTTTTTTGATTGGTTTAAACAGAGAATTAAGAAGGAAAGGTTTTTTTAGAAATAAAGAAGAACCAGATTTATTTAAATTTTTAGACCTTGTTGCTTTAGGAACTGTATGTGATGTGGTTCCATTAAAAGGTTTAAACAGAGCTTTCGTAAAACAAGGTTTATCAGTAATGAAAAAAAGAGAAAACCTAGGTATCAGAGCTTTATGTGATGTAAGCAAAGTTAATAATCAACCTAACACTCAGGCATTAGGCTTTTCTTTAGGACCTAGAATAAACGCTGGGGGAAGGATAGGTAATAGTGAGTTGGGTGTTTATCTTTTAAAAGAGACTGATGAAATTAAATCACTTGAGATTGCTTGTAAATTAGATGATTTAAATAAAAAAAGAAGATTATTAACTGCTGAATTAGAAAAATCAGTCATTGGACAAATTGAAAAAATTATAAATATTAATAATAATATCAAACCAAACGCAATAGTAGTTAGTGGTAATGATTTTCATGAAGGAATAATTGGTATTGTTGCTGGTAAAATGAAAGAGTTATATAATCGACCTGTATGCGTGATTTCTATAAATCAAGATGGGATATGTAAAGGTTCTGGAAGATCTATTAATGGTATCCCTTTAGGTGATATAATTTTAGAAGCCTCCAAATTAAAAATTATTCATTCAGGCGGAGGCCATGATATGGCTGCTGGTTTTACGGTTAAACAGGATAAAATTAATACATTTCGTGATTTTCTAATTGAAAAGGTAGATTTACTTATGAATAAGGAAATCCCCAAAGTAAAACATTTTGCTGCATCAGTTATTCCTATTTCGTCATGTACCTTAGAATTAGCAGAGTGGTTAGAAGATTTAGGACCATGGGGAACTGACATGGAAGAGCCAAAATTTATTATTCCTAATTCTAAGATATCATCTTTAAGAAAATTTGGATTTAATAAAGAACACGTATCATTTTATATTACTGATAGATCGTCTACAAAATTAAAAGTTAAAAAGTTTAACATTCTTAATAGTCCCTTAAATAAAATTTTTGATAATTACGAGAATATAAACTTGAGTTTTTTAGGAAGATTAAACATAGATACTTGGAATAATAGCAAATCTTTAGAAATGATGTTGGACGATATTATTTATGCAGATGATACTTGATTTTTATTTAAATTAAAGTTAATAACATTCTAATATGGTCCCTTCGTCTAACGGTTAGGACACCGCCCTTTCACGGCGGCAATACGAGTTCGAATCTCGTAGGGATCACCACACTTTCCCTTGATTTCATTGAGTTTTTTTTAGTTATCTGTTTCTATGGTGACATTTTAGTGACAAATGGTTGCGAGAATTTTTGTCACTAATAACTATTTATCTTTTTGATTTTTATACATAAATTTAATTTTTACAGTCCTTATGATTAACTCCCTACGAGATTCTTTGTCGTACGTTAACCTGTAATACATTATACTTGATTAAATGATCTAAGAAGTTAACATCAATTTTTTACATTTTAACTAGGTGATTATTTGTTTTTCAAAGAGATAAATAAATTTTTTAATCAGACTAAATCTAATTTTAAGAAAAAAATTTTAGTTTTAATTTGTCTCATTTTACTTTTCTTAATTATATTTTCATCATTTATAATTGCATTAAGTGAAATAATTATTTCAGTTCTTTTAACTGTTACCCCAATTATGTTAGGTGTTTTAATATTTTTTAAAATTAGAAAAGCCGATGTAAGAAAATTTTTAAAGTTTATAAAAGATATTTTATCAAAAATTGATGATCTTTTGCAGGAAAAAAAAGAAAAAGAGCATGAGCTGAAAACAATTAATCCTCAGCGCAGCAGCTTTAAAGAACTATTATCTTTTGCAAATAATAATGAGATTGAAACTTTAGAAAAGTTTTCTGGAATTAAGCATAAATCTTTAGACCAATTTGAATTAGCAATAAGAAAAAAATCAACATGGTCCATAAAGAAAGACAAGAGAACCTCGATGGTTTATTGCCTGGTGGCAAGGTTAATAATTGGATTTTCAAAGTTGTTAAAATTGACCAAATTGAAGATGGTTCAGCTGCTGTAGTGTTAAGCCTTCCATGTAAAAGTTTTGTTGGTTCGGGGCAAATAGATACAAAAAGCAGTTGGCTTAAAAAAGGCTCTAAAGAGTGGAGAGCTACTATTCCATATGAGGATAGAAGATTTAGAGAGCTAGCTAAGCTTGATAGAGGTCAATTCATTGTTGCTTCTGGTATTTTACTTGAAGTTGGTGCATTTAAACCGGGTCAAATCGAAACTTTTTATGCATCACAACAAATTGGTGAGCATCCACTCACAAAAGGACTTAATCTTAAAGGTGAGCTTTTTATTGCTGATTTAACTTATATTGCAGCACTTAATTGATACGAATAATTATTATGCTCTAAAGTTAATATTTAAAGTGTAAAACTTATATTAAAGTTACTTTATAATTATAAATATTTATTTTTTAATATTATTAATCCAATTAATCATAATTTTAAATGCGTACTCTGTTTGATTTGGAGATATTATATCACCAATTACTACATGAGAGTATTTATCATCTACGTCTGACATAGTTACGTTATGAGTATAACTTTTACCACCCCATTTTTGAATAAATTTAAGTGTTTCATCCGCTTTAACTACTTTATCATCTAATGAAAAATAAAATAAAGCTGGAATTTTTACTTTAGTAAAATCTTGTTTTTTTATTTTTTTTACTAACTTTGCCATAGGGATTAAAGCATCAGTAGGGTAGGCTAATGTCCAATACTTTGCGTTTAAATCATTTCTTGCTTTTGATTTAGTAGTTTTACCAATTATTAAGCTTAACCAATATTCAGATAACGGCCATGTAATTAAACTTGCTAATTTATGATTTATTCCAAAGTTAGGTGAAACAAAAATAAAGCCTAATATGTTTTTTGATAATGTAGGTTCAATGGCTGCAATAGAACTTAGTGTGCCACCAGTTGATGTAGACATGATGATAATTTGATTACCAATTCTGGTTCCAATCTCGATTGCTTCATGCAAATCTTTTACCCATTCTTTAATAGAAGACTTGCCCATCGCATCTTTATCCCTTCCATGACCTGTTAACCTTGTGTAAAAGATGTTTGATTTCAGTTCATTAGCCAACATATCTGGTAAAGGTCTGGCTTCTTCTGAGCTGGCTGAGAAACCATGAATATAAATAATAGAAATTGGTGTTTTTTTATTTTTTTTTCCAGACCAAATTATTCTTTTTTCAACGCCTTGTTTTATGTTAGGAATATTTTTTTCATTATTTTTTAGATATTTATCAAGATCAATGCCTAAAGAATCTTTGTTAAAATTGCTTTTCATGCTTATTTTCTCTTTAAATATTAAATTTAATGACATTGTAATAATGAAAAAAGAAATTATTAAAAAAAAAACTATTCTAAAAATAATTCAATCACCTTTCTGATTATGCTTATCAATTTAATTCTGATATTATTCATAAAATTAAATGTTTTAATACATAAATATTGCTTTTTCTATATTAAATATGATTAATAAAACATTACAATTATTATGGTTGTCCTATGAATACATTACCGTCTTTGTTTTTTAAAAATACTTCAATTTATCAAAATAAAACACTCTTCGGTTTCAAAGATGGTAAGAGTTGGAAGTCAATATCTTGGAACAAAAGTAGTGATTTCGTTCAAAACATAGCTTTGGGACTTCATGAAATTGGGGTTAAGAAAAGTGATAAAATTACATTAATAGCTGAAAATAGTTATAAATGGTGCATTGTTGATTTATCTATTATGTCTTTAGGTGCAATAACTGTTCCTGGTTACATAACAAGTAATGAAGAAGAAATATTTTATCTTTTATCACATTCAGATTCATCATTTGTATTTGTTAATTCAACGTTGCTTCCAGTTATTTTAAAAATTTTACCAAAATTGAAAAAAATTAAGTATGTTATTAATATAGATGATAACTCAAAAGATGATTTGAAAAAAAATTCTCAACTCTACAATTACAATCAATTACTTGAAATGGGTAATAAAAGCAATTTACATGATAAATTCTTAGAAACTTTTGTGAATAAGATTAATCAAGATGATGTCGTTTCTTTAATATATACCTCTGGTACAAGCAGTAACCCAAAAGCTGTAATGTTGACTAATAAATCAACTATTTCAAATTTATTAGGTGCGTATGAATTGGTGAAAGATATTGATATTAAAGAACATCGTTTTTTGTCAATTATTCCTCTATCGCATGCTTATGAGCATACGGCCGGTTTTTTATTACCTGTTTATATAGGTGCAGAAATTTACTTTAATGATAACAGAGATAAAATTGTTAATGATTTGCAGTCTGTAAGGCCAACATTAATGATAGCTGTTCCAAGGTTGTATGAGGTTCTTTTTAAAAAGATTAACAATCAATTGTTAACCCAAAATAAATTAGCCCAAAAGCTATTTTTTAAAACTATAGAATTAGGCACTAAAGACTTTCAATGCTCTAAACTTACTTTTTTTGAAAAAATAACTAATAATTTATTAGATTTAATAATTAGAAAAAAAATCAAGAAAAAATTTGGAGGTCAATTACAGGCTTTCATTTCAGGAGGGGCTGCTCTTAACAATCAAGTAGGTTTGTTTTTTCAATCCTTAGGGATTAATATTCTTCAAGGTTATGGTCAAACTGAATGTTCTCCTTTAATTTCATGTAACCCTATGAATTCAATAAAAATAGATACTGTTGGGCCTGTTATTAAAGGTCTTGAAGTTAAAATTTCAGAGCAAAAAGAAATACTTGTGAAAGGTAATTCAGTGATGAAAGGTTATTGGAAAGACCAAAAGAGTACTAATAAAGTAATTGTTAATGGTTGGCTACACACTGGTGATTTAGGAGAATTAGATAAAGATAATTATATTAAAATCACTGGCAGAATTAATGAAATGATTGTGAGTTCAGGAGGAGATAATATAGCACCAGTTCCTATTGAAAACTTATTGTTAGCCTACGATGAAATTGAGCAAGTTATGGTTTATGGACATAATAGACCATTTTTGACAGCTATTATAGTTCCAAATGAGAATTTAATTAATGACGTTTCTAAAAACATAGTTAAAGATTATTCAATATTTCAAGCTATAGTTAATAAGGTAAATAAACAATTATCTCAAAGTAAAAAAATAAGAAAATTTTTATTAACTGATAAAAGTTTTAACATTGAGAATAATGAATTGACACCAACATTAAAAATTAAAAGACGTATAGTTTCTGCTAACTATGCAGAGCAATTGGACAAATTATATAAAAAATCTTTTTTTTAATGGTTAAATAAATTGAAATTTGATTTTTTAACATCCCAGGTAGATGACAATCCAATTGCAGCTCTTTGCATGATTGTTTTTGGGGTTATAATATTGTCTCTTCAAGATGGTCTAATTAAATATATGGCTACTGACACAAGTTTTTGGCAGTTTCAATTTATAAGATCCATTAGTAACATTGTTTTACTCTTATTGATTGCAAAACTTACAATTGGGTTGCACTCATTATTTCCTATAAATTGGAAACCTGTTTATTTTAGAGCATTTATGATGACTTCTTGTATGTTCTGTTTTTTTTCTGCATCGCCTAGCTTAAGTTTGGCGCAAATGGCTGCAGGACTTTATACTTACCCTATATTTGTATCTATTTTAGCTGTAATAGTTTTAAAGGAAACAATTAAATTCTGGAGAATTTCTGCTTTAATTTTAGGGTGTTTGGGAGCATTTTTAATATTAGAACCGTGGTCTGAACATTTTATAATTTTACAATTACTCCCAATTATGGCGGGCTTTTTTTTCGCTTGTAATATTGTTTTAATTAGAAAGTATTGTAGAAAAGAGACAGTTATATCACTTACTTTAGCTGTTGGTGTTATGTTTTTTATATCAGCATGTTTGGGAATAATTATTTTTGAGTTTTTATATCATAGCGAATTCTTAAGAGTGCAGGCGCCTTTTGTTTTTATTGGTTGGCCAAAATTAACTTTAATTATTTTATTTTTTTCTATTTCCTGCTCTTTTTTAAATGTAATAGGCAATATTTTATTAGCAAAAGCATATCAAACAGCAGAAAGCAGCTGGTTAGCACCAATTGATTACTCATATTTAATATTTGCTGCAATTTGGGGTAAATTATTATTTGATATTTGGCCAACATACCTAAATATAATTGGCATAAGTTTTATAGCTGTATCAGGTATGTTAATTGCTTGGAGAGAACGTATTAAAAACTTTAATAATTAAGCAAGATAATCTTGTACATTTTTATTAAAAATTATATCAGACATTCTTATTTCTCTAGTTAAAAATAACCCTTCTAAAGAAACTACTCTGCTCAGTGCAACATAAGTCTGGCCATGAGCAAATGAACCAGTATCTAAATCTAGAATTACGTTTTCAAATGTTTGCCCTTGACTTTTATGTATAGTTACAGCCCAAGCTAACTTAATAGGATACTGTGTAAAAGTGGCTGTTACCTCGTGAACAACCTTATCGTCTTTAATAAGATAATTAAATTTTTCCCAGGTATCTTGAATTATTTTATGTGTTTTATTTTTAATTTTTAAGTGGATATTATCTTTGCTTAATTCAGTTACCACTCCAATGGAACCATTTACCCATCTTTTAGGTGATTTAGTATCATTTTTAATTAACATGACTTGAGCGCCAACTTTTAATTGGAGCGTCACGTCTGCGGGTTTCTCTTTGAAGTCTCCTGTTTCAGATGACGAGTAAGAAAAAGTTTTTTGATTAATGTTTTCAAGATTATGTCTGTTAATTCCATCAACTTTTCTATTAGTTGGAGATAAAATAATTGTTTCTAAAGGAATATTAGAATTATTGTTAATTACTCTATTATTAAGTATTGAAAGATCATGTTCATTTACATTACCTATTCGTATCTTATTTAAAACATCTAAAAACTGTATATCTTTTTGTCTAAAAACCTTTTTTAACTCATATTTTTTAATATTACTGATTTGGTAACAATTAGAATGAAAAAAGTAATGGCCAAAAGGGTAAAAATTATCAAAAATTTCTTGCTCATTTTCTCTTACTACTGGAGGCAGTTGATGAATATCTCCCAATAGAATGATTTGAACTCCACCAAATGGCTGTTCATTATTTCTATTAAATCTTAAGGATTGATCTATGCCGTCAAGAACATCAGACCTGATCATTGAGCATTCATCTATAAGTATTGTTTCAACATTATTAATTACTTTTCCTCTTAATTTTTGTATCTTTTCATTTATCAATATTCTTGGTGGAAATAAGAAGAATGAATGGATGGTTTTACCTTTAGCTTTAATTGCAGAAATACCAGTTGAAGCTAAAATTACAAAATTTTTTGAAGAGTTAATTCTAAAATATTCCAAAAGAGTGGTTTTACCAGAACCAGCTTTACCAGTAATAAACATATTTTCTTTAGAGTATTCCATTTTATGAAAAATATCTTTGAATTCATCCTTGAATTCAATATTTTCAGGTAAATCACTGTAATTAATATAATTTTTATTTATCATATTTAAATTCAATAAAAAAATTCTTGTTTTTTAATTATTTGATTTACTATTTGATCTGGGTTTAAATTCTTTTTAAAAATAATAGAGTTTTCTGGTTCTTCTAAAATTGAAAACTGACTATCAATAAGGCTGTCTGGCATAAAATGATCTTTTCTATTATTAATTCTAAATTTAGCTGTATCTTTATCAATTTTTAAATAAATTAAATGATAATTTTTGACTCCCAGCATCAGCCTGTATTTTTCTTTTAAAGCTGAGCATGCTACAACAAGATTCTGTAAATTTTTTCTTTTAGAAATTTCTTCTTTAATTTTTTTAAGCCAGTCATGCCGGTCTGCGTCGTTTAAGGGTTTGCCAGTACTCATTTTAGCGATATTTTCTTTACTATGAAAATTGTCAGCCTCAATAAAATAAGCATCTAATTTTTTTGATAATTTTTCTGCAACTGTAGTCTTTCCTGAACCAGCAACACCCATTATCAAAAAAGTAAAATATTTTCTTTTCATAATTCAGTCCAATATGGTTTAACAATTTCACTACTATTCTTGTGCTTTAAAGGATGTAGACCAAAATAACTTCTTTGTAATTGAATTGTTTCGCCGATTTTGTGATTAGAAAAAACTAAGTCATAATATGCTAAGTTAGAGGATAATACAGGCGACGGTATTCCTTTTTTAATTGCTAAAGAACAAAAATCTCTAATGTGATCTATGTTGGGGCATTTTTGATTAATTAATTTATATAAAAATTTATAATCTAAATTTTTATTAATATTAAATTGATGTGAGATAAGTTTAAGGTATTCGCCTTGTAAAATGCAACCTGCACTCCAAGCCTTAAATACATCTTGTAAATCAAAATTAAAAAAATCAAATTTATTAGATGCTTTTATAATTTCTAATCCTTGGAATAGTGAGCAAGCAAAATTAAAGAAAATAATTTCATCTAATTTAACATCATTTACTTTTGAACTATGTTTAAGGTCTTCATCTGATAAATTATTTTCTGTAGCATAATTAAAAAATTGAGAGCTGGACCTTGCAGATAAGGCTGCGTATATAGATGGAACACTTACGCCTAGTTCTAAAGCTGCATTAATTGTCCAAACACCAGTTCCATTTTGTCCAATATGATTATCTACATCATCTATAAAATATTTATTATCTTCGTTCTTTGCATTTAGCACTTTAGAGGTTATTTCTAAAAGAAAGGATGAGCTTGATGTTTTTAAAACTTCGTTAAGTTTTTTTGTCTGCTCATCATAACTTATATTAAAACCTTTATTTAGAATAAAGCTTATTTCAGATAGAGCTTCCATTAATGCATACTCAATACCATTATGTATTAATTTAACAAAATGACCAGAACCTGCAGACCCAAAATAACAGCACGCATTTTCCTCACCATTTTTGGCTGAAATTGCATTAAAAATATGACTAGTTTTTATCCACGCATTTTCTGTTCCTCCTGCCATAATAGCAGGCCCATTTCTGGCTCCTCTAGGCCCCCCTGAAACACCAATTCCTAAAAAACTTATATTTTTATCAAGTAATCTATTATGTCTTTCAATAGACTTTAAATATAGTGAGTTACCTAGATCAGCTAAAATATCTTCCGGTTTCATGAATTCAATTATTTGATCTATGCATTCATCAATTTTATCAGCTGGTAAACTTAGCATAATTATTCTGGGACTAGGTACTTCATATGTAAGTTGCTTCAAAGATTTAACTAAAGATAAGTTTTGAATTCTATCATGTTTGATTTTCTCAATTATGTTTAAATTTTTTTCATAAGCATAAATTTTAAAACCTTTTGAGGTAATGTTTTTTGCTAAATTATATCCCATTGACCCAAGTCCAATAAGCCCAATATTAATCAATTCATTAAATCCTTATTTTTTACTTCATTTGACATGTATTTTTATTATTCTAGAAATTGGAGTGTAAAAAATTTCTACAATAACAAAGCTAGTAATTACAAAGATAGCGATTAACTGATTAATAGTTATCTTGTCATCTAATATAAAAAAAGCTAAGCATAATGCAATTACTGGCTTTAAGAAAAAAAGATAATTACCTCGAGTTACATCAGGTATCTTAGAAAGTCCCCATAACCATAATATGAAAGCTATACAAGTATTCCAAACACCAAGAGTTATAATTGACAAGTATTCAAGGCTTGATCTGTCAAACAAATCTAGTGGGTTAACCCAAATACCCCAAATCAATCCAATTGAAGGATAAAGTGCAAAAAAGCCAAGAACAAATGTATATGTTGTCATTCTTACAGGACCATATTCATTGACATAAGGTTTAACTAATACAAGATAGATTGAACCAATTAGTGCACATCCTATTGATAAATATATTCCAATTAAGTTGTTTTTATTACCGCTTAATTGCTCTAAATATCCATCGGTTAATAAAAAAACACATCCTAAAAAAGCTCCAATACCACTTATAATTTTTGGAGTTGTTATTCTGGTTTTTTCAACAATTCTAGCCACAAAAACAACGCCAATTGGCATTATTGTAACCATTGTTGCTACTTGAACAACAGTTGCAAAGTCTAATGCCCAATGGAATAAAAATTGGCCAAATGCCATACCAAAAATTGAAAGTAAAATAATAGGGAAGGGACTTTTTCTGAGAGGTTCTATCAAGTTCCTTGAATTGGGTATAAATATACATAAAAATAAAAGCGCAAGTCCACCTAAACCAAATCTCCATACAGATACCTCAACCCCAGAAATACCAGATAGTTTTACAAAAAATTCAGAGCTAGCGTGACCACAAACTCCAAGGAGAGCTGATATATAAGCTAAAATTATAATTTTATTATCTTTTAACATTAAATTAGATAATAAAATTATAAATCACTTTAATTTCCTTCAATAATTTTCAATACTTTTGGCGGTGACATAGGTAAGCTATAAGACCTTTTACCTATAGCTTGATAAACAGCATTAGATATAGCGGCTAAGGGAGGTACTAATGGCACTTCACCAACACCACGAACACCTTGAGGATGTTTAGGGTTAGGCACTTCAATAATAACGGTATCTAACATTGGTAAATCAGAGCACACTGGCATTCTGTAATCTAGAAAACCTGTATTATCTAAATGTCCGTCTTTATTATAAATATACTCTTCACTTAAAGCCCAACCAATTCCTTGAGCGCAACCACCTTGAAGTTGACCTTCAACATAGTCAGGATGAATGGCTTTGCCTACATCTTGAATTGATGTGTATCTTTTAACTCTAACTATACCTAAATCCATATCCACTTCTACATCACAAATATGTGTAGCAAAGCCACCCTCAGCGCCCTCAGTATTAACTTGGTAGCCAGCTCCTATGGGACCTCCAGTTGCAGTTGCTTTGTCAGCTATTTCTGCTAATGTTAGAGGAGCAAATTTACCTGCGTTATCACCTGCAGGACGAGCTTCACCATTTTCCCATTCAATAGCATCTTCGTCAATACCCCAAATTTTAGCTGCTCTTTGTTTTAATTGATTAATTACTATCTGAGCAGATTCGGTAACTACCATAGCAGAAGCAAATAAAACTCTACTGCCTCCTGTTAAATTGCTGTATCCAATGGTAGCGGTGTCTCCAATAAGAACTGAAACTCTGTCATGATGTATGCCAAGTAGTTCTGCTGTAATATTAGCAATTGAAGCTCTTGATCCACCAATATCTGGATGACCAGTAGTAACAACAACATTTCCATCTTCAGTTATATTAAGTTGTGCACTTGACTCACCGCCTGCATTAAACCAAAAACCACTCGCAACACCTCTACCCTGATGCTTTCCAAGGGGTGCTTTATAGTGTGGATGATTAATAGCAGCATCCAATGTCTCTATATAACCCATTTTAGGAAATACAGGTCCATGAACAGCTTTTGTGCCTTCTTTTGCAGCGTTAATTTTTCTTAATTCAAGAGGGCACATTTTTAATGCTTCTGCTATCTCATCTAGCACACACTCAACACCATAAGCGCCAATAGGGGCTCCAGGAGCCCTGTAAGCCGCTACTTTACTTCTATTTGAAACAACATCATAGCCAAATGTATGGGCATTTGGAATGTCGTATGGAGCTAAAGAGCAACCAGCAGCGCCTCTTATAGGAGAGCCAGGAAAAGCACCGGCTTGTAAATAATAAATACCCTGAGCAGCTACTATTTTTCCATCATTTGTAGCGCCGATTTTAATTGTGCTTTTTGACCCCGAAGTAGGCCCAGATGCTCTCATAGTATCTTCTCTGTTCATTACAATCTTTACAGGGCGACCGGTTTTTTGAGATAGTACCGTTGCAAGTGGTTCCAGATATACTATTGTTTTACCACCAAATCCTCCTCCAATTTCAGCAGGAATAGCTCTAATATTACTTTGCGGAATACCTGTTAAGAATGACGTCATAGCTCTAACCATAAATTGTCCTTGGCTTGAACTCCAAATAGTAGCTCTTCCATCAGCTGCAACGCTTACAAGACATGAATGTGTCTCAAGGTAACCTTGATGAACAGCTTCTGTTTTAAAATCTTTTTCAATAATTACGTCTGCTTTTGCAAACCCTTCTTCTATGTCACCTTTTTTATGTTCCAAAGTTCCGGCGATATTTGATGGTTTCCCATTAAACTGGATGTGATCATGAAGAATAGGAGCATCATCCTTGATGGCATCTTCAATATCTATGGCCCAAGGCAAAATTTCATACTCGACTTCAATCAAATCACATGCTTTTTCAGCTATTGCTTCAGTTGTTGCTGCAACAGCCGCTAGAGGGTGACCATGAAATAATACTTTGTCTCTTGCCATGACATTTCTACACATCCAGCGCATATCTTGG
Source organism: Candidatus Levibacter sp. Uisw_134_01 (assembly GCF_047717795.1). Classification (GTDB taxonomy): domain Bacteria; phylum Pseudomonadota; class Alphaproteobacteria; order Puniceispirillales; family Marisalimonadaceae; genus Marisalimonas. The sequence continues at coordinate 965,827 of NZ_CP159808.1, forward strand.
ATACCAAGGATTACGGGTGTGTCTAATGGAAAGTCTACTATATCTTTAGAAGTAATAACTGACTTGACTCCTGCTAGAGCTTCAGCCTTTTTTGTATTAATAGATATTATTTTTGCATGAGGGTGAGGGCTTCTTAATACATGTCCCCATATCATTCCAGGCATAGTAGTGTCAGATGAATATTGAGCACGTCCTGTGACTTTTTCTGCACCATCTGGTCTTACTGTGTTTTTACCAATCCACTTATTATTAATTTCGTTCATTATGCGCTCTCCTTCATATCATCGGCTACTTCAAGTACAGCTTTTACAATTTTATCATAACCTGTGCATCTACATAAGTTGCCGGCCAACCAAAATCTAACTTCTGTCTCAGTAGGTGTTGGATTGTGGTCAAGTAATGCCTTAGAAGCCATTAAAAAACCTGGAGTACATATTCCGCATTGAAGAGCAGCTTTTTCTAAAAACTTTTGCTGTAGAGCATGAAGTTTTCCACCTTCAGACATTCCTTCAATTGTTTCTAATTTACTGCCTTCGGCTTCCGCGGCAAGCATTAAGCATGAGCATACAAGCTCTCCATCTAAGATTATACTGCACGACCCACAGTCACCGGAGCCACAACTTTCTTTAGAACCTGTTAGATCTAATTGGTTTCGTAGAACATTTAACATTGTATCATGTGGTTCACATAAATACTCAACTGACTCATTATTTATATTTGTAGAAACTTGAATTTTAGACATTTTTTAATTTCCTTTAATTCTATCTATAGCAATTAACACTGATCTTTTTAGTAAAACACCTGCAACTTTAGTGCGGTAATCTATGGTACCTCTTTTGTCGTTAATAGGATTGCAAGCTTTAATACAAAGATTAGCAACTTTATCAAGTATATCTGAGTTTAGATCTGTTCCTATCATTATGTCTGATGCGTCTTTGATGAGAAGTGGAGTTGGGGCAACTGCTCCAAGTGAAACTCTCGCAGCTGTACAAACATTATTTTCCAATGTAATATTTACTCCACAACCAACAACCGCTATGTCCATTTCAGTTCTTGGCGTCATCCTCAAGTAAGCATCAGAGGAATTTATTTCACGTTTAGGAAATTTAAGGCTTACAAGCATTTCACCATTTTCTAGTACAGTTTTACCAGGCCCTTTATGGAAGTTTTCAATAGGTATTTCTTTTTTTCCATCTGGTCCAGCTATTATGGCTATACAACCTGCAGCAATTAGAGCAGGAACGCTGTCACCAGCAGGTGATCCGTTGCAGAGATTTCCGCCTAATGAAGCTCTTCCTTGAATTTGTTCAGAGCCAATCAGTCTAAAAGCCTCAATCACGCCAGGCCAAAGTTTAGTGAATTTATTATTTCGATTTAAATTAGCACCTGATACAGAAGCGCCAACTACAAATTCATTGTCACTAACTTCTTTAATAGTATTAAGTTCAACAATTTTTTTTATATCAATAACCAATTTAGGTTTTTTAATGCCGCTTTTTATCTGAACTAACAAATCTGTTCCTCCAGCCAGAAATCTAGCAGAGCCATTAGCTTTTGAGTGTGCAGTTACAGCTTCATCAATTGTTTTTGCAGCAAGGTATTGTGTTTCTGACATTTTTACTCCTAGGTAGGTGGATTTAATATTAAAAAAAAGATTACTTTAGTTTGATACCAGTTTAATGTATCCAACACAATATTTATAATAATCATTATGGCTACACTTTTTCAATGAAAATTTTTTATAATGCGCATTTTTTATTAACCTTTACTTCATTATTTTGGGCTTTTAATACAATAGCAGGAAGAGCTGCTGTTGGTGAAGTTTCACCTTTGTTAATTGTAAGTGTTCGATGGTTTTTTGTTTCTCTCATTTTGACTGTTATTTGCAGAAAAGAATTAATAAATTCATGGATTACTTTAAGAAAAAGACTTAAATGGTTAATAATAATGGGTTTATTTGGTTTTACTGGTTTTAATTCATCGTATTATATTGCGGCCCATGACACCATTGCCATTAACTTAGGTATTGTTCAAGGTACAATGCCAGCCTTTATAATAATTATTGCAAGAATATGGCTGAAAGAAGAAATAAAATTAATACATCTCTGCGGAGTTCTAATCACTTTTATTGCAGTCTTATTAGTTGTAAGCGCAGGAGATTTTAAAAGCTTACTAAGTTTTATGCTAAATAAGGGTGATGTTATTATGATTTTAGCATGTACATTATATGCAGTATACGCAGTTGGGTTGAGGAAAAAGCCAAAAATAGGGGCATTAACATTACTAACTTTTTTTTCTTATGTAGCTTTTTTAGGGTCTATCCCAGGGCTTTTATACGAAACCTTATCTGGTAATATTATTCCTCCTAGTAACAAAGGAATTATAATTTTAGCTGTAATTATAATTTTTCCTTCATTTTTAGCCCAAATTTTCTTTATGAAAGGTGTAGAAAAAATAGGTCCTGCTAGATCAGGTTTATATACCAATCTTGTTCCAGTATTTAGTTCTTTGTTAGCAGTTGTATTTTTAGGTGAGGTATTTAAAATTTATCATTTAATATCACTTGCTTTAATTTTTGTTGGAATATATTTGTTTGAATATAAACAAAAATAGCTATAGAATATACAATTTGAGGTTTTTAAGTTGCTTTCTAACATTTCATACACTTCCCTTGAGGGTGTGTTTTTGCTTGTTTTAATGATTTTTTTTGGAAAAGCGTTTAGAGAAAACTGGAAAATGAAAAATACTGTTGTATATAATTCTTGGTTGTTTAAGTCTTGGGTTTTTGGCTTGTTATCTTCAATATCTTTTTTTATTATAGTTTTAGTGCCAATGAAAAATTAATTTCATCTTAAGTTATGTTTGTAAATTTTTGCACTTAAGTTGATTAACTAAAGGATTATTAGGGTCAATATCTTTGTTACAAATAGAGCACTTATCAGAACCTGAAATTGCGTTCAATCCTCCACAGCTTCCTTTAATATTTTTTCCCATTAGCATAACACCAAGTGACATGATTGCTATTATTACGAGAAGTAATAAGAATGTTACAAAGAAAGTTTCCATATTAAAAAGATACTTTATAATTAATATACTATCAATTTTTATTTTAACTTTTTGAATTCATTGCTTGTTACTTTAATTAATTTTTTTTCAGATTTGTCGATAAATATTACAGCTATTTTTTCTTTTTCAGCAATTTTTAAACCTTGAGTACTCCCCATGGCTAAAAATGCAGTTGCCCAACCATCTGCAAGCATTGCACTTTCTTCTATAACTGTTACAGATTTTGTTGAATGATTGATTGGCATACCTGATTTAGGATTTATTATATGTGAATACTTTTTACCATCATTATCAAAAAAATTTTTGTAATCTCCAGAAGTGGCCACTCCCTTATTGGTAACATTTACAATTTCTTTAATATACTGTTGTTGTAAATTAGGGTTTTCTATTCCAATAACCCAATCTTGTTTCTTACTATTGTAACCATTTGTAAGTATATCGCCGCCTATATTTATAAGAAAATTATTTATTTTTAAATTTCTTAATTTTTTACCAATTAAATCAATTCCGTATCCTTTACCAATTGCTGACAAATTAAATGAAACATCTTTATTTTTTTTTACTAACTCATTGTTAGATTGATTAATTTCTAAATATTTTTTTTGGTTAACTAATAATAATGTTTCTAAAACATCTTCTTTAAGAGGAGGTTTTTTTTTCATTTTATCTTTTTTGTAACCAAATCCCCATAGATCTATTATAGGATCAAGTGTAATATCAAAATATCCGTTGCTCTTAATATGAATAAAGTTTGCTGTTTTAAAGACGTCTAATAAATTATTTGAAATTTTTATAGGTAATAATGTTTTATTACTATTTAAAACACTTATTTCTGATAAGTTATCCCAATTTGATACAATCTTATTAATTTCAAGCAAAGTTTTATTTATTTCTAGTGTCAATTTCTCTTCTTTTATTTTTTTAGGCACATCAATCAACTTAATGAAATAAAATGTTCCCATTGCATTTCCTTTAAGTTCAACGTTTTGAGTTTGCTCATTTGAACAAGAAAACAAAAATATAGAAATTGTTAAAAAGTAAAAATAATTAAAGTATTTCATTTTAATTTCACAATAAAATTTAATTTATCAAACTTTTATATATTTTTTTAATGATAACAATAAAATCTTATATTTTTTATATAAAATATTCTTTACATTCATCATTTGAATATTTTTGAAAAAACATAAAAAAATGCACATATACACTTGTTTTTTTTTAAATATATTATATATATTTCCAATATATATTTAAATCATAATAACTATTAAATTTTTTAATTCCAAAGGATAAATTTTATTTTAAATGAATATTTTTAATTTAAAGAAAGGTTTAAACATTCCTGTTTTAGGAATTCCAGATCAAGTTATTCATGGTAAGAAAAATCCAAAAACTGTCGCGGTACTAGGGTCTGATTATAAAGGCTTAAAACCTAAAATGCTTGTTAGTGTGGGTGATAAAGTAAAAAGAGGTACTCCTCTTTTTTGTCATAAAGACTCCCCAGAAATTTCATATGTTTCACCATGTAAAGGTATGGTGAAAGTTATAAATAGGGGAGATAAAAGGGTTCTTCTAAGTGTTGTGATTGATGTTGAAAGTATAACTGATAAAGGCATTGATATAACTAAATCTCATTCTAATGAAAAATCTCAGGAACAATTCGTAAAAAAATGTTTATTTGATAGTGGTTTATGGACTTCTTTTTTAACAAGGCCTTACTCTAAGGTCCCATCAGGCGATAGTTTGCCTTCATCTATTTTTATTACTGCAATGGATACTGAACCTTTATGCCCAGATGCAGAACTTATAATTAATCAAGATTTAAAAGCTTTTAATGAAGGTGTTAAAAAAATATCTTTGTTAACAAAAGGTAATGTATTTATTTGCACAAAAAATGATAGTCAGATCAAAGTCAACGATCATCATACATATAAATTCGCAGGACCTCATCCAGCTGGATTAGCAGGAACACATATGCACTTTCTAGACGCTCCCTCTGCTTCTAAAACTGTTTGGTCAATTGGCTATCAGGATGTTATTGCGATTGGTAAACTGTTTTTAACAGGTTTTATTGATATTAATAGAGTTATATCCATAGCTGGGCCACATGCTATTAAGCCTCGATTAGTTAAAACAGTTTTGGGTGCATCCTTAGACGATATTTTAGAAGGCGAATATAATAAAGCTGAAGGTTGTAGAGTTATTTCAGGTTCTGTTCTTTCTGGATTTCATGCTACTAATGAGCTTGCTTACTTAGGTAAATATTCTCGTCAAATTACTATAATTAAAGAAGATCTAGAAAAACATTTTTTTGGATGGATAAAGCCACAGCCGAATAAATTTTCAGTAATGCCTGTTTTGTTATCTGCTTTTGGTTTTTTTAAATTATTTAATTTAACTTCAAATTTGAATGGTGGCAGAAGGGCAATGGTTCCAACAGGTGTATTTGAAACTCTAATGCCACAAGATTTTTTACCTACACAAATGTTAAGAGCTCTTTTAGTAATGGACACAGATGTGGCTCAATCACTGGGTGCTCTTGAATTAGACGAAGAAGATTTAGCTTTGTGTACATTTGCCTGCCCAGCAAAATATGAATACGGTTCTGCTTTGAGAGATAGTCTGCAGAAAATAGAGAAAGAAGGTTAATTGATGTCACTACGAAGTTATTTTAGCTCAATTGAGCCTCATTTTGAAAAAGGTGGTAAATTTCAAAAGTACTATCCAATTTTTGAGATGATAGAGACAATTTTTTTCACAAGTAACACCGTTACTAAAGTTGCTCCTCATGCTCGTAGCTTTGTCGATATGAAGAGAATAATGACTTATGTTGTTATTTCTACTATACCGTGTGTTTTGTGGGCTTTATACAATACTGGTTTTCAAACAAATACAGCTTTATCAACATTAAATATTAATGAAATAGCAGGGTGGAGGATCTATCTCTTACAATTAATGGGACTAGGAATAGATCCTACGAGTATAGTTTCAAACGTTTCTCATGGTTTGTTATATTTTTTACCCATTTATATCACTACATTGTTGGCCGGTGGTATTTGTGAAGTAGTTTTTGCAACCATCAGAGGCCATGAGGTTAACGAAGGTTTCCTTGTCTCATCAATGTTGTTTGCGCTAACTTTACCTGCCTCTACACCACTTTGGCAAGTTGCTTTAGGTATTGCCTTTGGAGTTGTTGTTGCCAAAGAAGTTTTTGGTGGTACTGGTAAAAACTTTTTAAACCCTGCATTAACTGGTCGTGCATTTTTATATTTTGCTTATCCAGCTTACATGTCAGGTGATTCAATTTGGACACCGGTTGATGGTTTTTCCGGCGCAACTTCTTTAGGATTATCTGCCTCTGAGGGATATGAAAGCTTAAGTAATTATGGGATTACTTGGACAGATGCTTTTTTAGGTACTATTCAAGGATCTTTAGGAGAAACGTCTACATTAGCCTGTGCAATTGGCTTATGTTTTCTTTTGTTAACTAAAATTGCTAATTATCGAATGGTTGTTGGATGTTTGTTTGGAATGGTTGCTTTTTCATCTTTTTTGAACTGGATTGGTTCAGATACTAATCCGATGTTTAGCATGCCATGGTACTGGCATCTAGTTATAGGAAGTTATGCTTTTGGTTTAGTGTTCATGGTTACTGAACCAGTTTCTGGAAGTCATACAAACTTAGGACGTTACATTTACGGTGCATTAATTGGTTTTATGGTAGTAATGATAAGAGTTTTAAACCCAGCATTTCCTGAGGGGATGATGCTAGCGATTTTATTTGGAAATATATTTGCACCTTTAATAGACCATTTTGTTGTAATGGCTAATATTAAAAGAAGGGCCATTTTTAATGTCTAACTCAAATAATATATTTGCAAAATTTAAAAATATGCCAGTTGATGGCATGGCTAAAACAATAATTGTTGCTACAACTTTGTGTTTTATATGTTCTATGGTTGTCTCTTTTGCAGCTGTTAATTTAAAATCTAAACAGGAAGTAAATAAAGCTCTTGATAAACAAAAAAATATTTTACAAGTTGCTGGCAAATATTATGAAGGGGTCAACATTCAAAAAACTTTTTCATCATTTGAACCTTTAATTGTTGATTTAGAAAATGGTAAATTTACGAATAAGTTCGATCCATTGGTTTTTGATGATAAAAAAGCTTCTCAAGATCCTTTATTAAGTATTGCTTTAAAAGAAGACCCAGCTTCAATTGGGAGAAGGGCAAATTTTGTAACTATTTATCTTTTAAAAAACAATGATGGTTCTTTAGATAAAGTCATACTTCCAGTTCATGGGTATGGTTTGTGGTCTACCCTTTATGGTTTTATAGCTTTAGAAAATAATTTAAATGATATATTTGGTTTGCAATTTTATCAGCATGCTGAAACTCCTGGGTTAGGTGCAGAAGTTGATAATCCAAAATGGAAAGCACAATGGAAAGGTAAGAAGTTAAATAACGAAAATGGTGATTTAATGATTCAAGTCGCCAAAACTTCAAAGGAAAAAGAATATCATATTGACGCTTTAGCAGGTGCTACACTTACTTCTAATGGGGTTAATAATTTAGTTAAATTTTGGATGGGTCAGTCTGGATTTAAAAAATTTCTTAAAAATTTAAAAAATGGAGAGGCATAATGTCGCAGACAAGAAAACAACTGTTAATTGATCCTCTAGTTGACAATAATCCAATTACACTTCAAGTATTAGGTATTTGCTCAGCATTAGCTGTAACTTCATCTTTAAATGTTGCTTTTGTTATGTCTTTGGCTGTTATAGCCGTTACTGGATTTTCTTCTCTTTTTATATCAATGTTAAGAAATTATATTCCAAATTCTATAAGAATAATTGTTCAAATGGTTATAATTGCATCTCTTGTTATACTTGTTGACCAGATAATCAAAGCATATGCGTACGAAATATCAAAAACACTTTCAGTTTTTGTTGGGTTAATCATTACTAACTGTATTGTTATGGGAAGAGCTGAAGCTTTTGCAATGAAAAATACCCCAGTTGACTCTTTTATAGATGGTGTTGGTAACGGTCTGGGTTACGGTTTGTTATTGATGTGTGTAGGCGTTGTTAGAGAGCTTTTTGGTTCTGGTACTTTATTCGGCGTCATAATTTTAGATCCTGTAAGTAACGGTGGATGGTATGTCCCAAATGGACTATTACTGTTACCCCCTTCAGCATTTTTTATTATTGGATTTTTAATCTGGGGTGTTAGGTCATGGAAAAAATCTCAAGTTGAAGCTCGTGAATATAAGATTCAGACTTTAGAGGTCCATTGATGGAAGCGTTGATTTCATTAGCTGTTAAAGCTATATTTGTAGAAAACCTTGCTCTTTCCTTTTTTCTTGGGATGTGCACCTTTATTGCGGTTTCAAAAAAAATATCCACAGCCATTGGCTTGGGAGTGTCTGTAATGATTGTTCAGGCAATTACTGTTCCAGCTAATAACATAATACTTACATATCTACTTAAGCCTGGTGCTCTAGCTTGGGCAGGATTTCCTGATGTAGATCTAACATTTTTAGGATTAATATCTTATATCGGAGTTATTGCTGCTTTAGTTCAAATTTTGGAAATGGTATTAGATAAGTATTTTCCTCCATTATATAATGCACTGGGTATATTCCTACCATTAATTACAGTTAATTGTGCTATATTAGGAGGTTCTTTATTCATGGTTGAAAGAGATTATAATTTTTCTGAAGCTACAACGTATGGGGTTGCTTCTGGTTTTGGATGGGCTTTAGCTATAGCTACGATGGCTGGTGTAAGAGAAAAATTAAAATATAGCGATATACCTGATGGTCTTCAAGGGCTTGGTATAACATTTATTACAGCTGGTCTTATGGCAATGGCTTTTATGTGCTTTTCAGGCGTTAAACTTTAAGGATATTTAATATGGACACTTTTGTTTTAGGTATAACTCTTTTTACAATGATTGTATTATCACTTGTTACAGTAATAGTTTTTGCAAGAAGCAAACTTGTTTCAACTGGTGATGTCAATATTACTATAAATGGAGAAAAAACCGTAACAGTTCCAGCTGGAGGAAAACTTTTACAAACACTTGCCGCTGAAAAGCTTTTTGTTCCTTCTGCTTGTGGTGGTGGTGGAACATGTGCTCAATGTAGGGTTAAAATTCATTCTGGTGGTGGGGCTATACTTCCTACCGAACAAGGTCATATTAATAAAAGGGAAGCATCTTGCGGTGATAGATTATCTTGTCAGGTTGCTGTTAAACAAGATATGGAAATTGAGGTACCTGAAGAAGTTTTTGGTGTTAAAAAATGGAGATGTAAGGTTCGAAGTAATGACAACGTTGCAACTTTTATTAAAGAATTAATACTTGAATTACCTGAAGGTGAAGATGTGAATTTTCGTGCAGGTGGTTATATACAAATAGAAGCTCCTAAATATTCTTTATCTTATAAAGATTACGAAGTAGGTAAAGAATACCACGAAGATTGGGATAGGTTTAAAATTTGGGACTTTAACGCTGAAAGTGATGAACCCATTGAAAGAGCTTATTCTATGGCTAATTGTCCAGCTGAAAAAGGTATAGTTATGTTGAATGTTCGAATAGCTTCTCCTCCTCCAGGTTCAATAGGAATTCCAGCAGGTAAAATGTCCTCTTATATATTTAACTTAAAAAAAGGTGATGAAGTTGTTATTTCAGGTCCTTTTGGTGAATTTTACGCTAGGGATACAGATAAAGAAATGGTTTTTATAGGTGGTGGAGCAGGCATGGCTCCTATGAGAAGTCATCTTTTCGATCAGTTTAATAGAATTAAAACAGATCGTAAAGTTACGTTCTGGTATGGTGCAAGATCTAAAAAAGAAATGTTTTATGTTGAAGATTTTGATAAGTTAGCAGCTGAAAATAAAAATTTTACGTGGCATGTTGGTTTGTCTGACGCTATGCCGGAAGATAATTGGAACGGTCACAAAGGGTTTATCCATAATATACTTTTTGAGCAATATTTAAAAGATCATCCAGCTCCTGAGGATTGTGAATATTACATGTGTGGTCCACCTATGATGAACCAATCTGTTATAAACATGTTATTGGATCTTGGAGTTGATAAAGAAGATATCATGCTTGATGACTTTGGTGGATAGTTTATTAAGTTCAAAACATTCATATTAATAAATTATTTTTGTTTTACTTTATATTTCTATATGCATAATAATAAATATTACAGTTTTAGTTGTTTTTAAGCTTATTTATGAAAGTTTTGAGTAGATAAATTCATATGGAAATTTTTATTTTTATATTTCCCTTATTAAGCTTGTTATTTTCATTATTACCATTTTCTAGTAATTATTTAAATATTCCATTTATTGTAAATTGCTTTTGTATGATTTTTTCTTTTTGCTTAAGTGTTTATCTTTTTATTAAATTATTTCAATTAAACAATGATATTCCATTATATTTTTACCCCTTGATTCAATTTAATAAAAATTTTGTATTATGGTCATTAAGGTTAGATATATATGTGTCAACATTTTTATCGATTGTAACATTTGTGTCTTCGTTAGTAGCTATATACTCAATTAATTTTTTTAAAGACAGGTATTTTAATTTAAAGCTCATAAGAAATTTTTCTTTGTTAACAATAGGAATGTTAACCATAATTTCTTCAAACAACTTAATTCAATTTTTTATTGCGTGGCAAATAATTTTATTTTCTTTCTTTCTACTTGTTAATTATAATAAGGCGAATGATAGTTATGTTAACAGTAATAAGATTTTTTTACATAATCGTATTTCTGATTTAGCTTTTTTATTAAGTGTTTATCTTCTTTATACACTAAATAGTTCTATTTATTTTGAAATTATTTTTGAAAATAATAACTTTATTAACAATAATATTTTATTCTGGGGTGTTTCTATAAGTAGGGCTGAATTAGCTGTGTCCCTTTTATTTTTTTCATGTTTATTAAGATTTAGACAATTTTTTATCTCTAATTGTTTATATGACGTTAAAAATTTAAATATACCTACACTTACCTTGATTATTTGTTCTGCATTACTTCCATTAATTATTTTTTATACGTTCAGATTTTTTCCTTTAATTGCTTTCACTCCTAATTTCTTGAATACAATGATTCCTTTAAGCTTTTGTTTAATATTCATTTTTATTTATTTATCATTTAATACAACAAATATTAAATCTGTAATATCTTACTTAGCTTTTTCTCAAGTATCTATAATATTTTATATATTTTGTCTAAAAGAATATCATGCTGCAATCTTTTATTTTATTACATTTTCTATGTCCATAACAATGCTTTATTTGTGTTTAGGCTATGTTATGTCAAAGCTGAATAATGTTTCTAATGTTAAAGTCATGGGTGGTATTGTCGTTAAAATGCCCGCTATGTTTTTATTCACCTTAATAGCATTTTTTTCGACGTCTGGGGTTCCTTTTTTTTCAGGGTTTTATTCTCATGAAATCATTATTTCAACTTTATATTCTTCGGAGCAAGCTATTTTAGTTCCTTCTATGTTAATGGGTATGAGTGCTTCATTTTTGATTTCTTATGTTTTATTAAAAAATATAATATTGATCTTTTTAGGAAAGAATAAGGGTAATATTCATGAATTTAATAAAATCAATGAAAACTCATCTACAAACAAACTCATATTTTTTTGTTTGGGTTTATGTTTAGTTTTTGCTGGCTGGTTAACAAAAAACTTATTTGACGGTATAAATGCAGAACATTTATGGAATTCATTAATATATAATGATATTGATCTTTCTACTAATTCTATTTTAAATTTGTCTGATAAAGTTAAATATTTTTTAACGTTTTTCAGTTTTTTAGGAATGTTTTTGGCTGTTGTAAATTATTTAATGATGCCATTTATATTGAATAATTATAGACTAAAATACTATAGAATGTTTATTTTATATAACAAATATTTTCTTCGTTTTTAAATGTGTTAAATCTATTTTTAAATCACAGGATTTATTTTGTTAAATATTAACTTAAACATATTAAATGTTTGTACTAGCACAAATGATATTGCTTTCAATGCTGCTTTAAATGGTGAAGTTGAGGGAACCTCTTATTTAGCTCATACACAAACAGAAGGAAGAGGAAGAAATCAAAATAAATGGACTTCTTCAAAAGGAAATTTATTCTTATCAACAATTATTAAGCCAAAAAGTGATAAATCTTTGTGGCATCAATTATCAGTGATAGTTGGTTTTTCAATAGTTCAAGTATTAGTTGACTTAGGAGTAAATAGTAATTTAATTGATCTAAAGTGGCCAAATGATGTATTAGTAGACAAGAAGAAAATTTCTGGTGTTTTGTTAGAGTCTTCTGACAATTTTATAATAGTTGGTATAGGCTTAAATATTTTAAAAACTCCTATTCTTGAAACAAAGTGGGCTACTACAAAGTTAAATGATCATTTAAAAGGTTCCATTAATATTAAAAATATAGGCTTAAAAATATTGAACAAAGTATTTTATAATTATTATTCTTGGGAAAAATTTGGTTTTGTCTTCTTTAAAGAAGACATTAATAAAAAGATGTTCAATATAAATAAAAATATAATTATAAATGTTAATTCAAAATCCAATCTTTTAAATGGTGTTTTTTTAGGTATAGGAGACAGTGGTGGTATTAAAGTAAAAACTAATTCAAAAATTACAGAATATTTATCTGTTGAGAATTTTACTTTTGTTTAGATTGGTCTTGAAATGATTTTAGTTGTTGATTGTGGTAATACTAATACTGTTTTTGCTTTATACTCTTATGATAAAAGTATTAAGAAAATAGCTTGTTGGAGAATACATAACAATTCTAAGAGAACAGCTGACAGTTATTATCCTTGGCTTTCACAAATGTTAACATTATCTGATGTTAAAATTAATGATATTACTGGAATTTGCATTGCATCTGTGGTTAATGAAACTCTTTTTAACATTAAAATGTTTATCAAAAAATATTTCAAAATTAACCCATTGGTAATTGATAATGATATTTTAGGGTTAGGCTTAAAAGTAAACATTGATAACCCTGAAGAAGCAGGTGCTGACCGTTTGGTTAACTCATTTGCTATAAAATGTCTTAATTTATCTCCAGCTATAGTAATTGATTTTGGAACGGCCACAACTTTTGATTTGGTTGGGATTGATGGTAGTTATAATGGCGGCATTATAGCTCCGGGTGTTAATTTATCACTAGAAGCATTGTACTTGGCTGCTGCTAGGTTACCTAGAGTTGCCTTAAAACCTTTGTCTAATAAAAAGTCAATTATTGGAAAAAATACTGTCAATGCAATGGAATCAGGTATTTATTGGGGTTATGTATCGATGATTGAAGGTCTTATAAATAAAATTAAAATTTTAGATGAATACAAAAACTATAAAGTTATAGCAACTGGTGGTTTGAGTGATCTATTTAAAAAATCATTGTGTTGTATTGATCATATTGAAGAAGATTTAACCTTAATTGGCTTAGTTAATTTATATTTACATAATTTCAATAATTTAAAAAAATAAGATAAAAGGGTTTTAAATGAGTTGGGTTAATTCAGATTTGTTATTTCTACCTGTTGGTGGCTCTGAGGAAATTGGAATGAATGCAAATTTGTATCATTATCAAGATAAATGGATTTTAGTTGATTTAGGAATATCATTTCCTGATGAAACTGATTTAGGTATTGATGTGTTACTGCCTGATTTTGATTTTATTCAGTCTTTAGGTGATAAGTTTTTAGGTATTTTGTTAACTCATGGTCATGAAGACCATATAGGAGCAATACCTTATTTTGCTGATAAAATTAATTGCCCCATATGGGGAACTGCTTTTACAATTGCTTTACTTAAGAGAAAATTAAAAGAAAGTAATAATAATAATACAAAACTAGTTCTGAATGTCCTTTCTATAGGTGAAAAGCTAAAACTAGGTGATTTTATCATTAACACTATTCAAACCTCTCATTCAATTCCAGACCCAGTATCATTTTTAATATCAACTAAAGAAGGAAATATTTTTCATTCAGGTGATTGGAAATTAGAACAAGCGAAAAATTTAAATGAAAATTTTGATTTTGATACTTATCGTTCATTAGGGAATAATGGTATTTTAGCAATGATTTGTGATTCAACCAATTCTTTAGTTAAAGGAAAAACGCCCTCCGAAGATTTTGCTTATGAAGGTTTGTACAAAGTAGTTAAAGATAAACAAGGCGCTGTCCTTATTACATGCTTTTCTTCAAATATTAGTAGAGTTAAATCGATTTTAGATATAGCTCTAAAGACAGATCGTTCAATTTTAGTCATAGGCAGATCTTTACTTAGAGCTATAGACGCTGCTAAAGAGGTTGGTTACTTAAAACATGTTCCAGATTTTTTGAATTTAAAAGATTTTAACGTGATTTCTCGGTCTAATGTTCTAGTAATTGCTACTGGTTCTCAAGGTGAACCAAATTCAGCATTGTCAAGAATCTCTAGAAATGCTGACAAATTTGTCAATTTAATAAAAGGGGATACTATAATTTTTTCAAGTAGAAAAATTCCTGGCAACGAGAATGCTATATTAAAGGTACAGAATAGATTTCTTGATAACAGCGTAGAATTAATTACAGATGAAGATGCAGATATCCATGTATCTGGTCATCCATCTCGAGATGAGTTAATAGAAATGTATTCTTTTATAAAGCCTAAAATTTCAATACCTGTTCATGGCACAAGAGAACATATTGAAGCACATGCTAAATTAGCTAATGATTGTCAAGTTCCTAACGTAATTAAACCAAAAAATGGAGATATTATAAAATTAAATAGTTTATCTCCGACCGTTTTAGATACAAAAAAATTCACAACAAATGTTTTTGATGGTGGTGATATAGTGCCTATTGACAATGATAGGTTTGTGTCCAGAAGACATACACTATGGAATGGCTTTGTTCATATCTCAATAGTAATTGATATGGATGGATACATAATTTCACCTCCACAAATAACACAGAGAGGAGTGTCTGATAGAAATAACATGGAAGATTTTTTATTAGACTGTTCTTTAAAAATTGAAACTATTTTTAATAAAGATAATTTTCAAAACAAAGATTCTGATGAGGAAATTTGTGATTATATCAAAAAAAATATTAGAAAAGATTTTAAGGCATTATTTCAAAAAAGACCTTCAATGAGTGTGCATTTAATTAGGGTTTAAGGAGATTAAATGAGCTTAGTATCAATTTTTTTAGTATACTTAATGGTGTGGATGATTGTATTTTTCATGTCTTTACCAATAGGAATAAATGTTTCTAGAAATTTAGAATTAGGTAACGCAAATTCAGCTCCAACCAAGACACATTTAAAACTTAAAGTGTTACTTTGTACTATAGTTTCATTATTTCCAACATACTTAATATATTGGTTAGTTAAAACTGAATATTTATTTCTTATCATTCAAAAGTTTTAATTGTAGCTACTCTTAAACTTTGTTTTTAATTTTGAAATTGAATTTTCTAACTTTCTAAGGTAATTAATTAATATAATCTTTTCTAGCCATGGTTTTATTAATATGAATAAAATAATATTTTTAGCTTCTGATCATGGTGGATTTTCTCTAAAAGAAACTATAAAAAAATACTTGATTATAAATAAGATAAAAATTGAGGATTTAGGTTGTTCTTCTCTAGATGCTGTAGATTATCCCGATTACGCAAAATTGTTAGCAAGTAAAATAGAAAAAAATAATAATTCATTTGGGTTGTTGTTTTGTGGAACTGGAATAGGAATTTCTATGGCAGCAAATAGATTTTCCCATGTTAGAGCAGCTTTATGCACTTCAGTTGAAATGGCTTCAAAGAGCAGAAAACACAATGATGCAAATGTGTTAGCTTTAGGTGGCAGAATTTTAACAGAAGAATTATCAAAAGAGATTGTTTTCGAATTTTTAAATACTAAATTTGAAGAGGGAAGACATTTATTAAGAGTAAAAAAAATTTAAACAGAAAATACAAGTAGGGAATTTAAAATGTTTTATAAAGAAGGCTTTTTTAACAAGGATATAAATAATTATGATGCCAGTTTATCAGAAATGTTAGATAAGGAACTTTATAGACAACAGAACCAAATTGAATTAATAGCATCTGAAAATATTGTATCCAAGGCTGTATTACAAGCTCAAGGATCTGTTCTTACAAATAAATATGCAGAAGGATACCCAGGAAAAAGATATTATGGTGGGTGTGAATTTGTTGATGAAGTTGAACAACTTGCAATAGATAGAGCAAAAAAATTATTTAATGCAAATTTTGTTAATGTTCAACCACACTCAGGTGCTCAAGCAAATCAAGCTGTTTTTCTGGGTATTTTAAAACCAGGTGACACAATTCTTGGCATGAGTTTAGCAGCAGGTGGCCATCTAACTCATGGTGCCAAACCTAATTTATCTGGAAAATGGTTTAACTCCATTCAATATGGTGTAAGAAAAGAAGATTCTCTTATAGATTTTGATGAAATTGAAAGATTATCTATTGAATATAAACCAAAATTAATAATTGCTGGTGGATCCGCATATTCAAGAATAATAGATTTCCAAAAATTCAGAGAAATTGCTAATAAAATAAATGCGTATTTGCTTGTTGATATGGCTCATTTTTCTGGTTTGGTTGCTGGTGGTGCTCATCCTAATCCGATTGAATTTGCAGATATAGTTACTACAACAACTCATAAAACTCTTAGATCTGGTAGAGGTGGTATGATTTTAACAAACAATTCTGATTTAATGAAAAAAATTAATTCAGCTGTATTTCCTGGACTTCAAGGCGGCCCACTTATGCATGTCATTGCAGGAAAAGCTGCTGGTTTTGGTGAAGCTCTTTCAGGTGAATTTAAGGTTTATGCAAAAAACATTGTGCTTAACGCTCAATGTCTATCAACCACCTTAATTAAAAGAGGGTATAAAATAGTTTCTGGAGGAACAGATAATCATATAGTTCTTTTAAATTTACAAGATAAAAATATAACAGGTGCATCTGCTGAAGTGGCTCTAGAAAACTCTGGTTTAACTTGTAATAAAAATGGTGTTCCTTTTGATCCACTTCCACCAACTATTACTTCAGGCATTAGATTTGGTTCAGCAGCTGCTACTACAAGAGGTTTTAAAACAAACGAATTTAAGATGGTTGGAAACTTTATTGCTGACGTTTTAGATCATTTTGATAATAATATTTCTAATTCAGAACAGGAAAAAATAATATCAGATAAAGTAAAAATTTTGTGTGATAAATTTCCAATTTATTAATTTAGGAGATTAAAATGAGATGTCCTTTTTGTGGTGAAGAAGATACTCAAGTAAAGGATTCAAGAGCTAGTGAAGATGGATCTACAATAAGGAGAAGAAGGCTCTGTTCTAGTTGTGGTTCAAGGTTTACAACCTTTGAAAGAATCCAACTGAGAGACTTGATTGTAATTAAAAGAAATGGCAAAAAAAATCCATTTGATAGAGATAAGTTATCCAAATCTTTATTAATGGCTTTAAGAAAACGTCAAACTGATGATGACGCAATTGAAAGGGCTATAAATGGTATTGTAAGACAACTTGAGTCTAGAGGTGATAATGATATTCACTCAAAATTAATTGGAGAATTAGTCATGAATGCTTTAGCTCAAATTGATAATGTTGCATATATTAGATATGCATCTGTTTACAGAAATTTTAGAGAAGCAAGTGATTTTGGTAAATTTGTTGAAAAAGAAATTAAAGATTAAATTAGTTTAGAATGATATGTTACTGTGAACCACAATAAATGGATGAAATATGCTATACTTGAAGCATTAAGATCTAAAGGTTCTACAGGAGTGAATCCACCTGTAGGTTGCGTAATAGTCAAAAATGGAAATATAATTTCTTCTGGAAGAACGTCACCATCTGGTCGACCACATGCTGAAGAAAACGCAATAAATAATGTTAAAAACAAAAAAAAATTAGTTGGTTCAACCATATATTTAACCCTTGAGCCATGTGCTCACAAAAATAAAATTGGATTATCATGTGCTGAACTGATCTGTACTACAGGCATTTCTGAGGCTTATATTAGTTGTATTGATATGGACTCAAGAACTTCTAACAAAGGTATAAAAATTCTCAAAAATAATAATATAAAAGTAATAGAAAATTTTATGAGAGATGAAAGCATATCGTTATATAATGGTTTTTTTTCAAGGTTAATATATAAAAAACCTTATATTACACTTAAAATAGCTTGTTCATTAGATGGAAAAATAGCTTTAAAAAACAATAGATCAAAATGGATAACAAATGATTTAAGTCGCGCATATGTTCATTTTATTAGATCACAAAATGATGCAATTTTGACTTCTAGTTCTACAATTATTTCTGACGATCCTTTAATGGATTGTCGTTTAAAAGGATTAGAACATAGGAGCCCATTAAGAGTTATATTAGATAGATATTTAAAAGTATCAAAAAATCATAAAATATATAATGAATCGCCTTATTCAGATATAGTTCTTTTTTCTTTATCAAACATGAACAAACATCTAGATGAAAAAAAATATGTATCAAAGGTGCAATTAGAAGATAACATTTCAAATTTAGATTATTTTAATATTATCTTCAAAGATTTAGCAAATAGAGGAATTAACAATTTATTAATTGAATGTGGTTCTAAACTGAATACAATTTTATTGTCATTGAATTTAATAGACCAATTGCTTATATTTAGGTCAGGTCATGTTATTGGTAACGACGGCATTCCATTTGTAAATGAATTAAATTCTTTGGAAATGGAAAATCTCAATAATTACAAAATTTTATCAATAAAAACTTTTGGTAATGATGTACTAGAAGTTAGAAAACTATCAAACGAAAGTCATTGAATGTTTACAGGAATTATTAGTCACATTGGAGAAATAAAGAGTATAGCCCATCCCGCCGATTGGGAGATATCTATTGAATTAAAAAACAATGACACTTCAAGTTTTTCTGTTAAAGAGCAAAAGTTAATAATTGGGGCTTCTATATGTTGTTCAGGAATATGCTTAACATTAAAAAAAATATCTAATAATATTTTATTTTTTGACATTAGTAATGAGACTGCGTCAAAAACTAATTTTCTTGATTGGAAAATTGGATCAATTCTTAATATTGAAAAATCACTTAAAGTGGGCGATGAGATAGGTGGGCATTTTGTTTATGGGCATGTCGACACAACGGCAAGTATTAAATCAATACAACAAATTGAAGGCTCTTATAAAATTTCTTTTTTTATGGACAGTGATCATTTCAAATTTATAGCTTCTAAAGGTTCTGTTACTATTGATGGGGTTTCATTGACAGTTAATGAAGTTGATTTAAATACTTTTAGTGTAAATATTATTCCTTTTACGTGGTCAAACACTAATTTTAAAAACTATGTTGTGAATACAAATGTAAATATCGAAATAGATGTTTTAGCTAGATATTTAAATAGACTTAATGAAGTTAAGTGAAAATGTATAATTTAGTAAAATTTTGGAGTTTTAATGACATTATCTAACATCGAAGAAGTTATAAAAGACGCTTCTGAAGGTAAAATTTTTATTTTAGTTGATGATGAAAATAGAGAAAATGAAGGTGATTTATGTGTGCTAGGTGAATATGCTACACCAGAATCTATTAACTTTATGGCTAAATACGGAAGAGGTCTTATCTGTCTATCTTTGACAAGGTCTCAATCAGAAAAATTAGGACTTTCATTAATGGAAAGAAGGAATGAAGGCAGATTTGAAACAGCATTTACTGTTTCGATTGAATCTAGAGAAGGTGTAACAACAGGTATTTCTGCAGCGGATCGGTCACTGACAATAAAAACAGCGATAAATAAACGTGCATTAAGTAGCGATATAACCACTCCTGGGCATGTTTTTCCACTTATTGCAAAAGATGGAGGTACTTTAATAAGAGCAGGGCACACAGAGGCTGTAGTTGATATAGCCAAACTTGCCAATTCAAACCCATCTGGAGTTATTTGTGAAATAATGAATGATAATGGTGAAATGGCAAGGTTGCCAGACCTAATCAAATTTTCTAAAAAACACAATATTAAAATTGGTTCTATTTCAGATTTAATTTCACATAGACGAAAAAATGAAACATTTATTAAAAGAGTTTCTGAATCGATTTTAGAAAGTAAATTTGGAGGTGATTGGAGAATAATAGTTTTTAAAAATATAATTGATAACTCAGAACATATGGCTTTAATTAAAGGTGTTATTGATACTAAAGACAATATTTTAGTAAGAGTTCATGCATTGGATTTGCTTTCTGATGTACTTGGAGATCAATCTAGCAAAAGAAATGGCTCAGAATTGTCTCTTGCTATGAATACAATAGCTAAAAATAAAAATGGTATAATTATATTAATAAGAGATTCTTCATCTGAATCTCTTTCTAAGAAAATTTCACAAATAATTGCTAAACCTTCCCTAGAAAGTCAGAATGTAAGAGATATAGGAGTAGGAGCTCAAATTTTATTAGACCTAGGTGTAAAAAATATGACAGTATTATATAACTCCTCAACTTCTGCAATAGGTTTAGATGGTTTTGGATTAACTATTAAAAACTGGAAAAAATTAGGTTAATTAGTCAATGTCAGTAAATAAAAATGTACTCTTAGTATGTT
Source organism: Candidatus Levibacter sp. Uisw_134_01 (assembly GCF_047717795.1). GTDB lineage: Bacteria > Pseudomonadota > Alphaproteobacteria > Puniceispirillales > Marisalimonadaceae > Marisalimonas. The sequence continues at coordinate 986,571 of NZ_CP159808.1, forward strand.
CTCCATATTATCAACAGATTTCAGATAATTTAATAAAGGGTGCAATAAAGGTCCTAAAACGAAAATCTGTTAATTATAAATTCTTATATGTTCCAGGTGCTTTGGAAATTGCACCAGCGATTAAATTAACATACGAAAAATCAAAAAATAATCCTATTATTGATGGCTATATTGCTCTTGGATGTGTGATTAGAGGAGCAACTTATCATTTTGAAATTGTTTCAAATGAATCAGCAAGAGCTTTATGTGATTTATCGATAAAATTTTCAATTCCAATAGGTAATGGAATTTTAACTGTTGAAAATGAAAAGCAAGCTCTAGAAAGATCAGACCCAAAAAAATTAAATAAAGGTGCAGGAGCCGCTGAGGCTTGTTTATCACTAATGGATATAAAAAACAGTGATATCTATGATAAATCTTGAAACAAAATCATTAAATAATATTAGACATTTATCAATAAGAAAAAAAACCGCTTCTAGGATTTGTTCTACACAGGTTCTATACGAGGCTTCTTTTTTAATAAATGAAATTGACATAATAATTGAATATTATTTAAAAAACCATTTAATACACGTACTCTCGAGTTTAAATATTAAAAATTTTGACAAAGATTTATTTAATTCGATTGTTAAAGGAGTCGAAAAAAACTTACCAAAACTTGATAAAATTATATCAGATAACTTGTCTAAAGATTGGTCATTCGAAAGGCTAAGCAAGACTGAGATATCTATTTTAAGATCAGCTACTTTTGAATTATGCCTTTTAAAACAATTTAATAAATTAACTATTATTAATGAGTACATTAGTATTATTGAAGCTTTTGGCGGAAATACTAATTTTGCTAACGGAATATTAGAAAAAATTTCTTTGTCAAACTGATGAAAACGTACAAAATGAATGAATTTGAATTTATTAATAAATATTTCAAGCCGCTTACTTCTAAAGAAGCTCAAAACCTTATAAATGATGCTGCTTTATATAAACCAAAACTTAATACCGATATTGTAATAAGCACAGATAGTTTAGCTGAAGGTATTCATTTTTTTGGTAATGAAAATCCCAGAGATATAGCAAAAAAATGTTTAAGAGTAAATTTGTCTGATATGGCCGCAATGGGTGCTAAACCTGTTTTTTATAATTTATCTATAAGTGTTCCCAAAAACAAAGCAAATATTTTTATACCAGCATTTGCTAAAGGCTTAAAAGAAGATCAAGAAGCTTATAATATAAAATTAATTGGAGGAGACTTAACGGCCTCTTTAAAGCATATAAATATTACTATAACTATTTTTGGCGAAACACCTTCCAATCAGGCCGTATCAAGAAATGGAGCCAAGATCAATGATTTCTTATATGTAACTGGTTATTTAGGCTTGTCGAAAATAGGTCTTGATAACTATTCATCAAATTCTAAAGATCTTAGGCAAGCTAAACAAAAATATTTACTTCCTCAACCACGTATTAAGTTAGGAATGGAATTAAGAGACATTGCAACATCTATGATAGATGTTTCAGATGGTCTTGTCCAAGATGCAACTCACTTAGCTATAAATTCCAACCTATCATTAGAACTAAATATTAATCAATTACCATTACCTAGTTTAAAATCTTTACAAAAAAAAGAACTTTTAAATGCTGCTTTATATGGCGGTGATGATTATGAATTATTATTTTCTTGTAAGGAAAATGAATCACGTCTAGAGGATCTTGCTAAAGAGTATGATGTAAATATAACAAAAATAGGTGTTTTCAAAAAATTTCAAAAAATATATTTAAATTTTAAAGGGTTTGACGAATTGCCTATAAAGATATCTTACTCACACTTTTAGTCTTCGACATTTCTTCTTCTTAAATTATTTATTATGTCTTTCCAAAATTGTATTGAAGTATTATTTTTTTCTAGAAAGTTCTTTTTAGAGATTTTAACATTTTTGGAATCAAATTTGTTATATTTTTTAAACTTTTTTACTATGTTTTTATCATTAAATGTAATTTCAAAAACAACTAAATTTAATGTTTTTCGGTCACTTAAATTTTTATAACCTGTTAAGTGAGAGACGTAGTAAATAGTATTTTGATTGAAAACACTATCAAAAACTGGAGGTCCATATTTTTTTATTAAATTTGATTTTGTAGTTATTCCTTCTTCAATTTTAATTTCATTTATTTTAATACTTGATAATCCATTTTTTTGAATTTTTTGGCTACATGATGCATTAAAAAGTACTGCCAATATCAGAATAAATTTTAAATAAAACATGTACTTGGTCCCAATTTTGTTATAGATTATATTTTTTTTATATCACGTCATTACATATATATAAATGTTTTTAAACTCTTATCTCAATGCTAACTCAGAAAACCAAGCTTTAATTGATGGCATATACGAAAAAGTTGTATTAATTTCACGAAACAAGTCTTTTTATACAAAATTATCTGTTCCAGATACTATAGATGGTAGATTTGATCTTTTGGTTTTGTTTTCAGTTATTGTAATATTTTTCCTTAATCAATCTGGTACTAAAGGCAAATTATTATCACAAATGTTATTTGATAAAATTTTTCTAGACCTTGATCTCAGTTTACGGGAAGTAGGTGCAGGTGATGCAGGTGTTAATATAAAAATTAAAAAAATGGTTCAATCATATATGGGTCGTCAAAAAGTTTATTGTGAGAGCTTAGAAAACAAAGATTTTCAATCTTTGAAGAAATCCATAGCTAATAACGTATATCGCAACCTTGATAATTATATAAATTATCCAGATATTCTTAGTAATTATTGTAAAAAAGTATATCTTTTATTTTCTAATAAAAAAGAAGATTACTTTTCTTTAAATAAACTAAAATTCCCTGAAATTTGATTGTTAAATTTTGTATTATTAATTTTTAAATGTTAATAATTTGCATTAGTTAACTGAAATTGTTAATAAATTATAACATTTTTACAATTCAAAATAATTAATGGAGTTTTTTTTGACCAAGCCTATCCACATATCCTTGGACGCTATGGGTGGTGATTATGCTCCAGACATCATAATTAACGGTGCAGCACAAGCTAAATTACGTTATCCTAACTTGATTTTTTCTTTTTTTGGAGATCAAACTAAATTAAATCCTCTTACAAAAGCTTTAAATCTGTCTTCTTTTTCTAATGTAATTCATACTAATGAAGTAATTAATTCATCTGATAAGCCAAGCACTGCATTACGAAATGGTAAAAATTCTTCAATGGGTATGTCAATACAGTTAGTAAAATCTGGAAAAGCTGATGCAATAGTTTCAGCAGGTAATACTGGCGCTTTAATGGCTATGTCTAAATTGATTTTAAGGCCAATTGATAGAATAATCAGGCCTGCTATTGCCGCTTGTTTTCCAACAATTAATGGTGAAAGCTGTATGTTAGATTTAGGAGCAAATATTGAATGTGATTACAAAAATTTAGTTCAGTTTGCGTTCATGGGACAAGCATTTGCCAGGATCGTGATGGGAGTTAAAGACCCTAGTGTATCTCTTCTGAATGTAGGAGAGGAAGAACAAAAAGGTCTTGATTATATTAAAGAAGCATCCAGAGTTTTATATTCTTTAAACAATGAAATCAATTATAAAGGATTTATAGAGGGTGATAAAATAGCGAAAGGTTTATCTGATGTAATTGTTGCAGATGGTTTTAGCGGAAACATTTCTTTAAAAACTGCAGAAGGAACAGCGCAACTTGTTACATCTTATTTAAAAGGCGCATTTTCTAGTTCTTTAAGCTCTAAGATTGGATATTTATTTGCTAAAAAAGCAATTAATAACTTTAAGTTGCAAATGGACCCTAGAAAATATAACGGAGCTGTATTTCTGGGATTAAATGGAGTTGCCGTTAAAAGTCATGGTGGAACGGACGCTTTTGGGTTTGCTAATGCTATTGGGGTGGCAGTAGATATGGTTCAACATAAGTTTATTTCAGATTTGAAAAATAAAATAAGTAAATCAAATTTAAATTTTTAAACTGTTTTTTAGGATTAATAATGATTTCTAATAAGATACTTTTAACAAGTTCAGGATCTTACCTTCCCAATAATATATATTCAAATGATGCGCTTTCAGAATTTATTGACACTTCTGATGAATGGATATCTAAAAGATCTGGTATTAAAAATAGACATTTTGTATCAAAGAATGAAACTACTTCTGATTTAGCTTTATACGCTGCTTTAAAAGCTATCGAAAATTCTACTTTAGACAAAGATGATATAAACCTAATAATTGTGGCTACAACAACACCTGATAATACATTTCCTTCAACTGCAACAATGGTTCAAAAAAAATTAGATATTAAGGGTGCTGCGTTTGATATTCAAGCAGTTTGTGCAGGTTTTGTTTTTGCTCTATCCGTAGCTAAGTCATTGATGAAAGATAATAACTATAAAAATTGTCTTGTTATTGGAGCAGACTCAATGTCTAAACTTCTTGATTGGAAAGATAGATCTACAGCTGTATTATTTGGTGACGGAGCAGGCGCAGTAATATTAGAAAACAAAGAAAATATTGATAATAAACTTGATGATTGGGGAATTTTATCTAATGTAATTCACTCTGACGGAGAGTATTATGATCTTTTAAAAACTAATGGGGGAGTTTCTACAGATCAAAAAATTGGATTTATTGAAATGGCAGGGAAAGAAATATTCAAGCACGCAGTAGAAAAATTATCTCTGTCATTTCAAGAAGCTTTAAAGTTATCATATAAAAATATAAAACAAATAGATTGGTTGATTCCACATCAGGCCAATCAAAGAATTTTGTTAGCTGTTGCTGATAGATTAAAAATTGATCCTGTTAAAGTAATTTCAACAGTAATGCATCATGGTAACACCTCAGCTGCTTCAATTCCATTGGCTCTAGATTATGCTATAAATAACAATAAAGTTATAAATGGTAATCTTATTGGGTTTCAGGCTATTGGTGGAGGTTTAAGCTGGGGTGCTTCAGTTGTTAGGTATGGTAAACCATAAAAATAAAAAAATTACTTTAATCTTACGAAATTTAGACTAATATATTAGAATGAATAAAACTTTAACCAGAAATGATTTAATTGAAGTAATCAGTAATAAAGTGGGTTTATCTTTAAATGATTCTTCTGAAATGATTGAAAATATATTTGATTTTATATTAACAGAACTTGAAAGTGGACATGATATTAAAATTTCTTCTTTTGGTACTTTTAAGGTAAAGCATAAAAAAATGAGAATGGGAAGAAATCCTAAAACAGGTATTGATGTTCCGATTAAGCCTAGAAATGTTGTTTCATTTTATTCTTCAAATGTTTTAAAGTCAAAATTTAAATAATATTGATGTTTTTTTATGTATGACGATAACTCATATTTCACTATATCTAAGACAGCTGATTTAATTGGAGTACGTTCCCATGTTTTAAGATTCTGGGAAAAAAAATTTCTTTCACTTAATCCTAAAAAAGATATTAGTGGTAGAAGGTTTTATTCGTCTTCAGACATAAAGTTTTTATTGTTTATTAAAAAACTACTATATGTTGATGGATTTACTATCAAAGGTGCAGTAAACTTTATTATTGAGCAAAATAAGAACAAATCAACAAATGAAGAAGAATGTGTTTCTGATGAGATCGATAAGGCATTAAATTTGTTAAAACAAGGAACTAATTTACTTAATAAAAATTTATAGCTCTTTCACTGAACTTCAGTATTTAATAAGAAATTTTCTAAATCATTATAATTTCTTACTAGTTTATGTTTGGTTGCTAAGTTTTTAATAAAGTAATTAGAATAATCATTAAAAAAACTCTTTGATAAAGAAAGGTTTAGATTATTATTAATTTCAATATTTTTTTGATAATCATCAACTTTACGGTTTTTAACTTTAACAGCTATAACGCCATCAACTGTATTTAAAAAGTTTATATCTTTATTGTCTATCTCAAAAATATTAAAAATCAATGAGTTGTCAGAAAAGTTTTTTAAACTTTTCTGATTTCTTTTAATGGTTCCATTTGACTTAAGATTTTCATTTTTTGATAAGATTAATTTTTTTAATTTTGCTTTAGTTTGATTTACAACTTCATTTGAGGTCCATTTATCTAAGATTTTTTGTCTTACTTGTTCAAAAGCCAACATTTCTTTACTGTTTTCTTTTATTACTTGAATTATTGCATAAGTATCGTTTTTTAAGTCAATTATATCACTTGTTTCATTTAATTTAGTCATCCAAATATTTTTTAAAAAGTCTTCACCTTTATTAAAAAAAGTTTTGTTTTTAGTATATGAATACAAAAAACTATCCTCAGAAACCTTATTGAGTTGTTTTACAAATATTTTATTTTTAAATATATCAGATCTAGTAATTTCTTCTAGATTATTACCTTCGGCTATTAAATCTTCAATCAAATCAAGTTTTTCATATAGTATTTCAATAGATAATTCATTTAACAGATTTAGTTTAATGTCTTTAATAATATCTTCATATTTTATTTCAGTTTTAGGAATAATATTAACAATCTTGTAAACATTGAAACCAAACTCAGTTTTTAAAGGTCCAATTACATCATTTTTTTTACCAGAAAATAAAGGTTCTGCACTTATGTCAGGTAACTCTTTTTTAGTAAGTAAGCCTAAACTTATATCATCTTTGGAAAGATTAAATATCTTTGACGCCGCAGTTTGGAATGGTGTACCGTCATTTATTAATTTTCTAAGCTCATCAACTTTATTTTTTTCTTGAGATATAATTTGATAAATTTCTCTTTTTTCGGCTGTTATATAGTTTGATTTATTGATTTCATATTTATCATCAATTTGTTTTTTTGTAATTTTTACTTGATCGTGAAAATCAGATGGTTTTATTTCAATATATTTAATATCTCTTGTCTTTGGTAAAACATAGGGCGATTTATTGTTTCTAAAAAACTCTTCTAAAGTTTTTATCTCAGGCTGTTGAATATCTTTTTTATTTAAGTATTTCATGAATTCAAATTCAATATCTCTAACTTCGTTTTGGTAATCAATTATAGCTTTAACAATTTTGTTGTCATAAGTGTGATTAAACTGAAAAGGCATTGAAATTTGTTTAAAGTTTCCTTCTGTTTGAATCATTTCAAGGTATTTCTTTTCTGTTAAACCGGCGTTATTAAGAGATTGAAAATATTTATTTTCTGAAAATTTTCCAAGTGGATTTTTAAAAGCACTCTCATTTCTAACAGCTTTAGTTTGAACAGATAATGGAACATGTAAGTTAAGAAAATCTGCTTCTTTATTAATAAGTATTTCTTGTTCGAATTTATTTAATACGTTTTGAAGTATCCCATTTTTTAAAGTATCTTGTAAAGATGGTCGTTGGGGTAGGGAGTATCTTAATTTATTTAGCTCGTAAATAACCTCTTCCATTGATATTTCTTTATTTTCAACTGAAAGAACAGGTTTGTTATTAGCACCCCCAGTTAAATCACCAACACCCCATAAAGCAAAGCCACAAACTAAAAATCCTAAAAAAATTTTAAAAAAAATTGATTGAGTTTGATTACGAAGTGATCTTAACATATTTTTTTGCCTATCATTGTATAATTTTAAGTTATATTTTACTATACTATCAAATATAAAAAATAAATGTTTTATTTTAAAACTTAAAGAGACTTTAATGCTAATTGCTGCTAATTGGAAAATGAATTTGGGTAAGTTTGAAATTGATCAATTCAGTAATTTTTTACAATCTAACGAGTTTCATGACAAGTTAGATGTATGTATTTTTCCACCCAGTGTTTATATAAATTATCTAAATACACGAATTGAATGTTTACCAATATCAATTGGTGCTCAAAATTGTTATCACGAATTTAGTGGTGCTTTTACTGGTGAGGTTTCTCCAACTTCCCTTAAAGACATAGGATGCAAATATGTTTTAGTAGGTCACTCTGAAAGAAGAATTAACAATAATGAAAGTAATTTATATGTTCAAAAATGTACATCAGCTGCAATAAAGTCAGATCTTATTCCGATTATATGTGTCGGTGAGACTTTAAAAGATCGTGAATCAGGAACAGCATTAGACTTTATTGAGAAACAACTTATCGAATCTGTACCATCTTCTTTTGAAAATATTTTTGTAGCATATGAGCCAATTTGGTCAATTGGAACTGGAAAAATACCGAGTTCATCGGAAATCAAAGAAATGCATAAACATATTAAACAAGTAATATCCTCAAAGTTTAATAATAGTATAAAAGTAATATATGGAGGGTCAGTAAATCCTTCCAATGTATCTGATATTTTAAATGTTAATGAAGTTGACGGTGTTTTAATAGGTGGAGCTAGTCTTAATCCAAAAGATTTTCTTGCAATTTACCATTCAACCGTTAAACACTTAAACTTATATTTTTCAAATAATTAAGGATTTTCATGATTACTCTTATATTAACAATTCATATAATTTTAGCATGTTGTATAATTTGTGCCGTTTTGCTTCAAAAAAGTGAAGGGGGTGGGCTTGGTATAGGCGGTTCTGGCGGTTCTGGCGGTGGTTTTATGACTGCTAGAGGAACTGCTAATTTTATGACAAAATTAACAGCTTTTCTTGGTGCTTGTTTTTTCTTAACATCGATATTACTAGCCTTATTATCAACTTCTAATAATTCTTCATCTATAGTTAAAGAAGTTGAAAAATCGATTGAAAAAAATGAACCTTTAAAACCAAGTGTTCCTCTTGGTAATTAATTGTCAGGGATTGACATGATTAATTCAACAGTAAAGCTTGTCTTTATAACTGGTGGTGTTGTTTCCTCCTTGGGTAAAGGTCTTGCTTCAGCCTGTCTTGGATCAATTCTACAAGCAAGAGGCTACAAGGTTAAATTAAAAAAATTAGATCCTTATTTAAATGTTGATCCTGGCACAATGAGTCCTTATCAACATGGTGAGTGTTACGTCACAGATGATGGGGCTGAAACAGACTTGGACTTAGGTCACTATGAGCGTTTTACAGGAGTTCCTGCTAAGAATTCTGATAACATTACAACTGGTAAAATTTATTCAAATGTAATTTCTAGAGAAAGAAGGGGTGATTATTTAGGAGCTACTATACAAGTTATTCCTCATGTTACGGACGCAATTAAAGAATTCATTTTATCCGATATAAACGATGAAGATTTTGTGCTTTGTGAAATAGGTGGTACTGTAGGGGATATAGAATCTTTACCTTTTATAGAGGCAATAAGACAGTTGGGAAACGAACTTGGTTTTTCAAGAACATGTTTTCTTCATGTTACTTTATTGCCTTTTATCAAAACTGCTGGTGAACTAAAAACTAAACCTACTCAACATTCTGTTAAAGAACTCCAAGGAATGGGTATACAGCCAGATATCTTACTTTGTAGAACAGAAGTTGAAATACCAGAAGAACAAAAGTCTAAAATTGCTCTTTTTTGTAATTTGAAGCCTGAATCTGTTATAGAAGCTTTGGATGCTAAATCTATTTATCATGTTCCAATTTCTTACCACAATCAAGGTCTTGATAATCAAATTTGTAAGCATTTTCATTTGGATTTAGATAAAAAGCCTGATTTAAGCCGTTGGTTAAATATCAATAAAATACAAGAAACTTCAGAAGGCACAGTTAACATTGGAATAGTTGGAAAATACACATCAATGGTTGATGCTTATAAATCATTAATTGAATCTATTTTTCATGGAGGTCTATCTAATAAAGTAAATGTATCAATTAAATGGATTGACTCTGAGGAGTTAGAAAACAAAGAATTAAATATTAATAATGTCTTCAAAGATATAAACGGAATCATAGTTCCTGGTGGCTTTGGTTTTCGTGGATCAGAAGGTAAAATAAATGGAATTAATTATGCTAGAGTTAATAATATTCCATTTTTTGGTATTTGTTTTGGAATGCAAATGGCTGTTCTTGAATTTGCAAGAAATATTTTAAAATTTAAAAATGCCTCTTCTTCAGAATTTGGAAAGACTGATTTTCCTTTAATTGGACTTTTAACTGAATGGCAATCAAATAAAGGTATAGAAAAGCGAAACAAAGATTCCAATCTAGGCGGAACTATGAGACTAGGAGCATATGATTGTAAATTGTCAAAGGGTACACTTGTTCAATC